>DASZBP010000151.1:0-7435 GCA_035943915.1 Gaiellaceae bacterium
GCCCTTGCCGAGGATCTGCGCGTTCTCGAGCAGCGCGACGATCTCCTCGAGCGGCGCATCGGGCGTGCCGCGCTGCTCGGCGATCTCCTCGATCTGCCGCTTCGCATCCGCTGCTGCAGCGCGCACGGCCGGCCCCATCGACGGGATCGTCGACGAGCCCGCCGAGATCGACGCGAACGGCCCGCGCGAGGAGTCGCCGAGCGACACCGAGACGTGCTCCAGCGGAATGCCGAGCTCCTCCGCCGCGATCTGCGCCATCGCCGTCTTCGAGCCGGTGCCGATGTCCTGCATCGCGGTGACGACCTGCGCGCGTCCGTCGGAGCCGACGCGCACCCACGCGTAGCTCGGTGGCCCGCCGCCGCCGTACCAGACCTGGGACGCCATGCCGACGCCGCGCTTGATCGTGTCGGTCGAGCTCGCGCGCACCGCGTGGCGGCGCTCCCAGTGCGGCTCGGCGCGCCGGTAGCACTCCATCAGGTTCTTGCTCGAGAACGGGCGCTGCTGCTCCGCGTCGTGATCGGCGTGGTTGATGCGCCGCAGCTCCATCGGGTCCATGTCGAGCTTCGCGGCAAGCCGGTCGAGCAGCGACTCGAGGCCGAAGGTCCCTTCGACGAAGCCAGGTGCACGGAAAGCCTTCATCGGAGGCAGGTTCAGCTTCGCGCCGCGCAGCTCCGAGCGCACGTTCGCGCACTCGTAGAGCGTGTGCAGCGGGCCGTCCGTCGGCGCGTTCCAGCCGTCCCAGCCGATCGCGTTGATGTAGTCGCCGACAAGCGCGGTGATCGTCCCGTCGGCCTTCGCACCGATCTTCAGCTTCTGGATCGTCGCGTTGCGGTTGCCGGCGGCGAGGTTCTCCTCGCGCCGCGTGAGCGCGCACTTCACGGGGCGCCCCGTGCGCTTCGCGAGCTCTGCGGCGATGAACGTGTAGTCGTCGGCACCGTTCTTCGAGCCGAAACCGCCGCCCATGTAGTTGCACATCACGCGCACCTTGTCCGGTGGCAGACCGAGGCCTTCGGCGACCTCGTTGCGCACGCCCCAGATGTACTGCGTCGAGATGTAGACGTCGAGACCGTCGCCGGTCCATTGCACGACTGCCTGGTGCGTCTCCATCGAGTTGTGCATGACGACCTGCGTCCGGAACTCGCCTTCGACGACGACGTCCGCCTCCGCGAGCCCACGCTCGACGTCACCGCGCTCCTTCACGCGCATCTCGCCCACGAGATGGTTGCGCGCAACGGCTTCGTGTGGATCGAGCAGCGGCTCGAGCATGTCGAACTCGACGTCGATAGCGGCGAGCGCGGCGCGTGCTTCCGCCAACGTGTCTGCGCAGACCGCTGCGATCGCGATGCCCTGGTACGTGCAGTGCTCGTGAAGGTGGTGGATCTCCCCCGGGCCGACAACCGCGTGCACGCCCGGCATTGCCAGGGCGGGCGAGAGATCGATCCGCTTCACACGGGCGTGCGCGTGCGGCGAGCGAAGGACGGCGGCGTGCAGCATCCCGTTCAGCTGCAGGTCGGCGGTGTAGACGGCCTCGCCGCGTGCGCGGTCGTAGCCATCCACGCGTACGGCTGGCCGGCCGACGACGTCTTGCGGCCCGGCGGGCCACTGCTCGAGCGCGTCCTCCTCGACGACGAGCCAGACCTCCTCGTACCGGCCTTCGACTTCTTTCTCGGTACGGATCAGCCTTGCCATGTTCGAATCGCCTCCTCGATCTTCGGGTACGCGCCGCAACGGCAGAGGTTCCCGGCCATTGCATGGCGAATCTCGTCGTCGGTCGGCGACGGGTTCGACTCCACGAGCGACACCGCGCTCACGATCTGCCCCGGCGTGCAGAAGCCGCACTGCAATGCGTCGGTGCGGACGAACGCGTCGACCATCGGATGCTCGCGCAGCCCTTCGATCGTCGTGATCTCCGAGCCGTCGACCTGGTGGGTGAGGGTGATGCACGACAGCGTCGGCACGCCGTCGACGAGAACCGTGCAGGCGCCGCAGTGCCCTTCGCCACACGCGATCTTCGTGCCGGTCAGCGAGAGCTCGTCACGCAGCGTCTCGGCAAGCGTCGTCCCGACGGCCGAGTGGAATGCGTAGTCGTGGCCGTTGACCCTAAGCACCTGTCACGGCCTCGATGTCTGCGATGTGGACGAGCCGGTGCACGTAGCGCGTTGTCTGTCGCTGTTGCACCTCATCTTCGATCTCCGGAACGGTCAGCCACAGGTCGCGCGCGGCGACGAGCAGCTCTTCGATGTGCCCGATCGCGTCACCGCTGCCGTTGCGCTCCGCGCACGCGTTGATCGCGAGCCCGAGCACACCGATGGTGTCGGCCTGGCGCGTCCACAGCAGCGGGATCGTCATCGACAGGTACTGGTGGATGCGCGCGAGCTGCATCGGCTGGACATACGTGTCGCGGCCGACCGGCTTCGTCGGCGCTGGAAGCGCGTGCCCGTCGGCGAGTGCGTTCGCGTTGCCCGCGAGCATCGCGCGCATCTGGTCGTCGTCGTAGCCGGAGTAGCGCGCGGTCTTCAGCGCGATGAGCAGAGAGCCCGGCTGCTGGCCGTAGGGGAAGTCACTCGCGTACAGCACTTGCTCGGGCGGGATCTGGCGGTAGAAGTCGAGCAGGTCGACCGGGCTCCACGTGGACGTGTCGAAGAACACGCCCTTGCGCCCGGCCATCGTCCGCGCGAACTCCGCGAGGTCGGCGATGCCGGCGTGCGCGAGGATCAGCTTCGCCTCGGGGTACCGGTCGAGCAGCGTCGCGAGCCCATCCGCGATCGGCGGCAGGCCGCGGCCGGCGTGGATGAGGATCGGGACGCGCCGCTCGGCCGCCAGCTCGAACACGGGCCCGAGCCGCTCGTCCGTGGCGGTGAACTTCTGCGCGCGGGGGTGCAGCTTGATGCCGCGTGCGCCGGCGTCGAGGACGCGGCGCGCCTCCTCGATCGGCGACTCGTTCAGGTCGAGGCGCACGAAGGGGATCAGGCGGCCGCCGCTTCGCTCTGCGAAGGCGAGCGTCCGATCGTTCGCCGCGTGGAATCCCGGGTGGCGGTCGGGCTCGTCGAGGCAGAACATGAACGCGCGCGAGATCCCGTACTGCGCCATGAGCGACTCGAGCTGGTCGTAGTCGCCGACCATCCCGTCGATGTCGTTCCCGAGATGCAGGTGCGCGTCGAAGATGTCGGCCCCGTCGGGCAGTTGCTCGCGCAGGAGGCGGTCGTGCTTCTCGACCAGCTCTTCCGCTCTGCCTTGGGCATCCACCGAGCGGAGTCTAGATATGGTCCGTCGCATGCCAGACGTCCTCATGTATGCCGACACGTACCGCACGCCTGAACTGCGCCACGAGGTGCCGATCGGCGTCCCGGACGCGTTCCTGTACGCCGAGAAGGGCGGCACGAAGCACATCGTCGTGTGGTCCGCGGAGCAGCCGCGCATCGCCTCCGTTGGGACCTTCGAGCTCCACTCGCCGGAGGATTACGGCCTGGACGAGCTGATCCGGTCGGGCCAGGGCCGCAAGGCGATCCGGGCCGAGCTGCAGAAGCGGGCCGTGCAGGCGCTCGGTGTCACAAGCGCTGTCGTCCCCGAGTCGTTCCCGCTCTGGCTCGCCGACCTGCTTCGCTCGGACGGCGTCGAGCTGAAGGTCGACCAGGACTTCTTCGACGACCGCCGCCGCGTGAAGAAGGATGAGGAGCTCGCCGGGATGCGCCGCGCGCAGCGCGCCGCCGAGGCGGCGATGGACAAGGCGCGCGAGCTGCTGCGCAAAGGCCCGCCGCTCAAGGTCGAGGAGGTCAAGGCTGCGATGCAGCAGGTCTTCGCCGCGCACAACACGACGTGTGACGACTTCATCGTCGCGCCCGCGGCGCAGGGCGCCGTCGGCCACGACATGGGCTCGGGCGCGATCGACGCGGGCGTGCCGATCGTCATCGACATCTGGCCGCGCGACAACGAGTCGGCGATCTACTGCGACATGACACGGACGTTCGTCATCGGCGACGTGCCGGACGACGTCCGCGAATGGCATCGCCTCGTCAAAGAGGCGCTCGACCGCGCGATCTCCGAGATCAAGGAGGGCGCGTCGGGCCGAGAGATCTTCGACGGCACGTGCGAGATCTTCGAGGCTGCCGGCGAGCCGACGCAGCGCACGAAGAAGGAAGGCGAGACGCTCAGCGACGGCTTCTTCCACGGGCTCGGCCACGGCGTCGGCCTCGAGGTGCACGAGGAGCCCGGGCTCGGGATGATCTCGGAGAGTGCGCTCCGCGCCGGCGACGTCGTCACCGTCGAGCCCGGCCTCTACCGGCAGGGGTACGGCGGCGTGCGGCTCGAGGACCTCGTGCTCGTCACGAAGGACGGCGCCGAGAACCTCACCGACTACCCGTACGACCTCGAACCCTAGGCCCAGGGCAGGCGCGGCCAGCTCGAAGGCCGCTCGCGCCGGAACATCTCCGCGCCGGCGTACGCCTCGCGCCAGTCGGACGTCTCCTTCGACAGGCCTGCTCCATGCGCGACTGCGCGTTCCGACACGGGATAGCGCACCCCGGGGCCGGTCCGCGCGCCGACCATCAGGATCACGCACGGCCCGGCGCCTGCGCCGACGAAGCCGTGGGCGGTCCACGGCGCAGCGTGGAAGAAGTCCCACTGCTTCAGCCGGCGCTCCTCGTCCTCGATGATCGCGATGCATTCGCCCGAGAGCACGAGAAAGCCTTCCTGGTTCTCCTCGGAGTGGTAGAGGCTCGTCTGTCCCGGGTCGAGCACGGTCAGGTTGATGCCGAGCTGGCCGAACTCCACCGGGGGCTCGCCGTACTCGTTCTCGAACCCGCACCGCGCGCCTCGCGTGTCCGACGACCACCATTCCGCATCGCGCACGTTGACGACGAACCAGCCCTCGCCGACGGGAGTGCTCCCTGATCCGAAGTCGCCGAGGGATGCTTCCGTCACGCGGGACATGCTCGCAGCGTAGATTCTCGGGAATGTCGCAGGACATCGACACCCTCTTCTCGGAGGAGCGGCGCTACGAGCCGTCGCTCGAGTTCGCCGCGCAGGCGAACGCCAAGGCGGAGATCTACGACGAGCCGTTCGAGGCGTTCTGGGAGCAGCAGGGCCATGAGCGCGTGTCGTGGTTCGAGCCGTTCACCGAAATCTACGAGTGGGAGCTGCCGTACGCGAAGTGGTACCTCGGCGGCAAGCTGAACGTCTCGTACAACTGCGTCGACCGCCACGTCGAGGCCGGCCGCGGGGACAAGGTCGCGTTCCACTGGGAAGGCGAGCCCGAGGACGACACGCGGACGATCACGTATGCCGACCTGCAGAAGGAAGTGACGGCGTTCGCGAACACGCTGAAGGAGCTCGGCGTGAAGAGGGGCACTGCCGTCGGCATCTACATGGGGATGGTTCCCGAGCTGCCGATCGCGATGCTCGCCTGCACGCGGCTCGGCGCGCCGCACACCGTCGTCTTCGGCGGCTTCTCGGCCGACTCGCTCTCCGACCGCGTGAACGACATGGGCTGCGAGGTGATCGTCACGCAGGACGAGGCGTGGCGGCGCGGCACGACCGTACCGCTGAAGAAGATCGCCGACGAGGCGATGGAGGCGACGCCTGGTGTGAAGAAGTGCCTCGTCGTCCGGCGCACCGGCAACGACGTGCCGATGAGCGATGGACGCGACGTCTGGTACCACGACGCGCGCGGCTCGGACGATCCTGCTTCGTGCCCGCCGGAGCCGATGGACAGCGAGGACCTGCTGTTCCTCATGTACACGTCGGGCACCACCGCGAAGCCGAAGGGCATCGCGCACACGACGGCCGGCTACCTCGTCGGCGCGGCGACGACGCACTACTACGTCTTCGACCTCAAGCCCGACCCGGACGTGTACTGGTGCGCCGCCGACGTCGGCTGGATCACCGGCCACAGCTACATCGTCTACGGCCCGCTGTGCAACGGCGCGACGTCGGTGATGTACGAGGGCACGCCCGACTTCCCCGACAACGACCGCTGGTGGTCGATCGTCGAGCGCTACGGCGTGACGATCCTCTACACGGCGCCGACGGCGATCCGCGCGCACATGAAGTGGGGGCCGGAGCACGCGCAGCAGCACGATCTCTCGTCGCTGCGGCTGCTCGGCTCCGTGGGCGAGCCGATCAACCCCGAGGCGTGGGTCTGGTACCACGAGCACATCGGCGGCGAGCGCTGCCCGATCGTCGACACGTGGTGGCAGACGGAGACGGGGATGATCCTGATCACACCGCTCCCGGGCGTGACGACGACCAAGCCCGGCTCGGCGACGAAGCCGTTTCCGGGCGTCGAGGCGGCGATCTACAACGAGGCCGGCGCCGAGGTCGGACCGGGCGGCGGCGGGTACCTCGTCCTGAAGAAGCCTTGGCCCGCGATGTTGCGCGGGATCTACGGCGACGACAAGCGCTACCGCGAGACCTATTGGTCGAAGTACGGCGACGTGTACTTCGCAGGCGACGGCGCGCGCATCGACGAGGAGGGCGACTTCTGGCTGCTCGGACGCGTCGACGACGTGATGAACGTCTCCGGCCACCGCATCTCGACGATCGAGGTCGAGTCGGCGCTCGTCGATCACCCCGAGGTCGCGGAAGCAGCGGTCGCTGCGCGTGCCGACGCGACGACCGGTCAGGCGATCGTCGCCTTCGTGACGCTGAAAGGCAGCGCGGAGGGATCGCCGGAGAAGCTCGCCGAGCTGCGCGAGCACGTGTCGCAGAAGATCGGCCCGATCGCGAAGCCCGCGAACATCGTGTTCACGCCGGAGCTTCCGAAGACGCGCAGCGGGAAGATCATGCGACGGCTTCTGCGCGACGTCGCGGAGAACCGCCCGCTCGGCGACACGACCACGCTTGCCGACCCGACGGTCGTCGCGGAGCTGCAGTCGCGTGGTCAGGCCGAGCAGTCGTCTGAGGACTGACGTCCTCACCGACGCGTTCGCGATCCTGCTCTTCGCGACGATCGGCCAGCTGTCGCACCACGGGCACCTGTCGGCGACCGGCTACGCGGAGGACGCGCTGCCGTTCCTCGTCACGTGGTTCGCGGCGTACCGGTTCTTCGGCGGGCGCTTCCTGCCGACGTGGCTCGTCGGCGTCACCGCGGGCGTGGCGTTACGCGCGGTGATCCTGTCGCACTACCGCTGGAACGAGCTCGCGTTCTGGCTGGTCTCGCTGGTCTTCATCGGTGCGGTCGCGTTGCTCGGGCGATTTCTCGTACGTCACGCTTACCCTCGCTTCACCTCGGGGTCGTAGCCTCGGCCGATGCGTGTCCTCGTGGTCGCCCTGATCGCGTTGGCGGCGACGGGTTGTTCGTCGAAGCTCGCCGTGAGCCGGGACGGGCGCGCCGTCCTCGACGATGCGTACGACGGAAAGCTCGACCGCAACTGGTCATGCGGCTCGCTGCGTGCGGCTTACCGCCGCCTGCCACCCGACCCGGCGGCCTACGCGACGA
>DASZBP010000152.1:0-1930 GCA_035943915.1 Gaiellaceae bacterium
TGCGCCGCGGTCTCGACGTGCTCTACGACACGGTGCAGCCGCTGCTCGGCGCCGCGCCGCCGACGCACGCACTGACGCTCGCCGTCGGGACGCCGCGCGGCACGACCGTGAACAGCTCGGCGTTCTTCGACGAGAGCGGCAACAGCCTCGTCGCGGGCAAGGCCGCCGTGATCCCGCTCGGCAGCGACCCGCAGGCCGCAGCGAGCGCCGCCGCAGCGGCCGGCGCGCGCGCCGTTCTCCTCTACGGCCCTGCCGCGCCGCCGGGCGCCCTTCGTATCGCCGAGACGCTCGACGTCCCAGTGGCGTGGATCCCCGACGCATCCGCCGAGGCGCTCCTCGCGGCGCAGCGCGCCGGGCTCGACGTCGGCGTGGCGATCGGCCACGGGCATCCGGCCGCCAACGGCGACCGCGGCTTCATCGCAGGCTTCTCGTCGCGCGGCCTCGCGTTCGACGGCCGCATCAAGCCGGACGTCTCGGCGCCGGGCGTCGCGCTCGCGACCGCCGAGCCGGGCAAGGCGCCGGACGGCTCCGCGCTCTACGGCACGGTCAACGGGACGAGCGGCGCGGCGGCGTCGGTCGCGGGCGCAGCGGCGCTGCTCGTCGAGATGCGGCCCGCGTTGACCGCGACGCAGTTGCGCAGCATGCTCGTCGGCTACGCGCAGCGAGGTGGTGCGCCTGCGACGCAGACCGGGGCGGGGACGTTCCGGATCGGTGCATCCGCGGTCGGCGAGTTGTCGGCCGACCAGGCGACGCTCGGCTTCGGCATCTGGCAGGGACCGAAGTGGCACGCGAAGCGCACGCTCGTCATCCGCAACGTGAGCACACGCCGGCTGCAGGTGTCGGTGACCGCGATCACGACCGCGGGCGAGTCGGAAGCGCTGCAGTTCAAGGTGTCGCCACAGCGGATCGTGCTGCCGGAAGGCCGCGCGAGACGCATCAGCGTGACCGTGGAGGCTGCATCGGCGCCGCCGACAGCGGTCGTCGACGGCGTCATCCAGATCGAGCCGGCCGGGGGGCAGGCGCTGCGCGTGCCGTGGGCGCTCGAATTCAGCGCACCGAGCGCGTCCCTCCTGCCGCGCGTGACGATCAACCATGCGGCCTTCCCGGCGTCCGACGCACAGCCGGCGATCCTCACGGTGCAAGCCGGCGCCGTGGACGCCACGGGCGGGGTTCAGATCCGCGCGGTGTCGCGGCTCGACATGCTGCTCTACACGGCGGGTGGGCGCTACGTGGGCGTGATGGCGCGGCTGCGCGACCTCCTGCCCGGGACGTACAGCTTCGGGATCACCGGGCGAGGCCCGAACAGCATCGTTCTCGCGCCGGGGAGCTACGAGTTGCGGCTTGCGGCCTGGCCGACGCTGCCTCTCCAGGCGACCCCGAGCCGTGCCACGGTACGGTTCCGCGTCGAGTAGATTCGCGAGCTATGGCCACCGAGCAATACACACACCTGCGCGAGAACCCGTTCCGGATCGCGCAACAGCAGCTCCGGAAGGTCGCCGACACATTCGACATCGACGACCGGCTCGTCAACATCCTCCAGGAGACGAAGAAGGCGGTCGAGGTCTCCGTGCCGACGACGATGGACGACGGCTCGATCCGCGCGTTCACCGGCTTCCGCGTCACGCACAACATCGCGCGCGGGCCGTCGAAGGGAGGCATTCGCTACCACCCGGATGTCACGCTCGACGAGGTCAAGGCGCTGGCGATGTGGATGACGTGGAAGTGCGCGCTCATGGGCCTTCCGTTCGGCGGTGCGAAGGGCGGCATCGCCTGCGACCCGAAGCAGATGTCGCGCGGCGAGCTCGAGCGCATGACGCGCCGCTTCACGTCGGAGATCATCAACGAGATTGGCCCGGAGAAGGACATCCCCGCGCCCGACGTCGGCACGAACGCCAGCACGATGGCGTGGATCTTCGACACGTACTCGATG
>DASZBP010000153.1:0-4079 GCA_035943915.1 Gaiellaceae bacterium
CGGCTCGACGTAGTTCGTGAGCGCGTGGTCGATCAGCAGCGACCACGTCTTGTCGTTCGTGGTGTCGACGCCCTTCGCCTCGAGCAGCGCGCGCAGCTCGGCTTCGTCCTCCGACCAGACGCCGTGCTCCTGCAGCGCGTCGACGAGCTTGAGTCGCTTCCACGGCGGCTCCAGGTCGATCGTGTGACTGCGCCACTCGACGACGGTCGTGCCGAGCAACTCCTCGGCGACACCGGCGATGAGCTGCTCGAAGCGCTCCATCGTGTCGCGGTAGTCGACATACGCCTCGTACCACTCGAGCATCGTGAACTCCGGGTTGTGCTTGTAGTCGACGCCCTCGTTGCGGAAGACCTTGCCGATCTCGTAGACCTTCTCGAGCCCGCCGACGATCAGCCGCTTCAGCGGCAGCTCGAGCGCGATGCGCAGATAGAGGTCCTGTGCCAGCTGGTTGTGGTGCGTCAGGAACGGCCGGCCGAACGCCCCGCCGTACTGCGCCTGCAGCACGGGCGTCTCGACCTCGACGAAGCCCGCCGCGTCGAGCTGCCGGCGGAGCGCGGAGGTCAGGCGCGCGCGGAAGATGAAGTCGCTGCGCGTCTCCTCGTTCATCAGCAGGTCGAGGTAGCGGCGGCGGTAGCGCGCCTCGACATCGGTCATCCCGTGGAATGTGTCGGGCAGCGATGCCTTGATTTCACTGAGCACCTCGAGCTCGTCGACGATCAGCGAGGGCTCGCCGCGACGGCTTTTCGCCGGGTGGCCGACGACGCCGACGACGTCGCCGAGCTTCACGCTGATTTCCCCGGTGCGCGCGGCCGGGCACAGCAGCTGGATGCGGCCGCTCCGGTCGACGAGGTCGAGGAACACGAGCTTGCCCATGTCGCGGCGCGCCATGACGCGGCCTGCGAGGCGGCGGAGGTCGGGAGACTCGGCTCCGTCCTCGAGCGTCTCCGCCTCGACGCGAACGTCGGCGACGAAGTCGCGGTCGGGGAATCGTGTCGGCGGCCTCATGGGTCTCTGACCATAGCCCAGGCATGCGGGCCTCCCTGCGGTGTCTCGCCCTCGGCGACGACGCGGAATCCTGCGCGCTCGTAGAACGTGAGATTCGCCTCGCTGTTCGTCAGCAGCACCGCGCGCACGCCCTCGCGGCGCGCCCCGGCGATGCCGGGAGCGAGCAGCGCCGTCCCGACCCCGCGCCGGCGGACGGCCGGGTCGACGCCGATGCCCGCGAGATACCAGTGCGGCCCGGGCGCGACCTGCGCGCGCAGGTTCTCGACGGCGCGGCCGTACGCGAAGAAGCGCCCGGTCGCCTGCCCGAGGCGCATGGGCGTCGCAACGAACGCCCGTAGCGCGGGCGCGACGCGCATCGGCGCGCGCCCCGGCGGCAGCCAGCGCGCAGCGCCGAGGATCGGACCCTCGGTCGTCCAGACGTCGGCGACCGTGACTTCGAAGCCGACGCGGAACAGCCACGGCAGTAGCCGCCCGCGCCGTTCCTCGTCCGGGATCACCCAACGCCACGCGGGGTCCGCGTGGAACGCACGCGCGAGCACGTCGCTCGCCTCGTGCAGCCGCGCCGGATCGAGCCGGACGATCTGCATCCGGCGACCCTAACGGCGTATGCGGATCACGAGCGGCTAGGCCGCTTTGATTTCCATGATCTTGAACTTGAGCGAGCCGCGAGGCGCGGAGACCTCGACCACCTCGCCTTTCTTCTTACCCATGATCGCCTTGCCGACCGGCGACTCGTTCGACAGCTTGTTCTCGGCCGGGTTGGCCTCGGCGGAGCCGACGATGTGGTACTCGAACGTCTTGTTCGCCTGCATGTCGCGCAGGCGGACCTTCGAGCCGATGGAGACGGCGTCCTTCGAGATCTCCTTCTTCGTGATGACGCGCGCAGACAGCAGCCGCTCTTCGAGCTGCATGATCCGGTGCTCCAGCATCGCCTGCTCGTTCTTGGCGTCGTCGTACTCCGCGTTCTCGGCGATGTCGCCGAATTCACGGGCAACGCGGATGCGTTCGGCCACCTCGCGGCGCTTTTCGCCACGCAAATGGTCGATCTCGTGCTTCAGCTTTTCGTAGCCCTCTGCGGTGAGGATGACTTCCTTCAAAGAACCTCCAGATCGCCGTCCAAAAACGGGCGGGAATGGTAGCGGCGCGGCCGGAGCCGCCGCAAGACCCGGATACCATTCGTGACGAATGCCGATCGATTTGCGCGAATCCTGGACGCTCGGGGGGGTCGAGATCCCCGGCCGGCTCGTGCTGGCGCCGATGGCGGGCGTCAGCGTGCAGGCGTTCCGGCGCCAGGGCCGGCGCTACGGGGCGGGCCTCGTCTGCTCGGAGATGGTCTCGGTCGCGGGCATCCAGCACCGCAACGAGCGGACGCTCGGCTACCTGCCGGTCTCCTCCGACGAGCACCCGCTCGCGATCCAGATCTTCGGCTCCGATCCGGCGGCGATGGCCGAGGCGGCTCGCGCGGTCGAGGCGGCCGGCGCCGACATCGTCGACATGAACTTCGGGTGCCCGGTCAAGAAGGTCACGAAGACGGGCGCCGGCGCGTCGCTGCTCGACGACGTCGACCTCGCCTGCCGGCTCGTCGAGGCGGTCGCCGGCGCGACGGCGCTCCCGGTCTCGGTGAAGATGCGCCGCGGCGTCGAGAACGGCTCGCGCCGCTGCCTCGAGGTCGGTCCGCGTCTCGTCGAGGCAGGCGCCTCGTCGCTCACGCTGCACCCGCGCTCGGCGAAGCAGATGTACACCGGCACCGCCGATCACTCGCTCACGGCGGAGCTCGTGTCGCTCGTCGACGTGCCGGTGATCGCGTCGGGCGACATCACGTCGCGCGCACGCGCGCAGGCCGTGCTCGCAGCGACGGGCGCGTCCGCGGTGATGGTCGGCCGCGCCGCGCAGGGCAATCCGTGGGTGCTGCGCGAGATCATGGGCGACGACACGGAGCCGTCGCGCGAGGAGATCGTCGCGGAGCTGATCCTGTTCATGCGCGAGACGGTGCGCGAGCTCGGCGAGCAGCGCGCGACCGGCTTCCTGAAGAAGTTCTACGGCTGGTATCTCGGCCGCGGCCGCTTCCCGCGCCCGTTCAAGCAGGAGCTCGTGATGCTGCCGACGATCGCCGAGATCGAGCAGCGGCTGTTCGCGGCAGCACCCGGCGCGCGGTTCGTCCTCGAGCGGCTCCTCGACGAGCTACCCGACCCGAGCGACGAGATCCTCCTCGACTCGCTGCCGATCTCGATTTACGGCGGCGGCTGACCGTTTGCCTTCCGGCGCCCCGGGTACCGACGCGCCGGGGATGACGACGCAGGCACGCACCGACGCGGAGACGCCGCGGCTGTTCGAGCACGGGCTCGACCCGGAGCTGTTCACCGGCGACCGGCTCGACGAGCTCGTGCGCGAGGCGCAGCAGCGCGACCTGCTCGGCGTGCAGTGGGCCGACCCGGGGCGCCAGCGCTACGGCAACGACCCCGTCTACACGACGCCGCGCTTCCCGGTTCTCGAGGACGCGATGAAGAGGCCGGTGCAGTACCGCATCTACGGCGTCTCCGAATGGGGACCGCAGGCGTACCGCGACGCGAAGGAGCGGATCCTCGCCGACCATGCGCCCGACGTCGACATCGCGATCGTCGAGTCCGTCGTGCGCGTGTTCGCGCCGCGCGCCGTCGTCGCGCTGCACGGCGACCCCGACCTGAAGCTCGTGTGCGACGTCAGCGGCAAGACGGTCTGGTACGTACGCCCGCCCGACCGCATGTCCACCGCGGAGCACGAGAACCTCCTGCGTGGTGAGTTCTTCCTCAACTGGCAGGAGTCCGACGAGGAGATCGCGCTGCCGATCGAGCCGGGGACCGGCTGCTTCGTACCGTCGCGCTGGGCCCACTGGCTCGACCATCCGTGCGACGAGCCGGTCGTGAGCTTCGAGCTCGGCTTCTGGTCGCGCGAGTCGGTGCGCGACCGCAAGGTCTACGACGTGAACTGGCTGATGCGCCGGCTCCGCCTCCCAGTCGAACCGCAAGGGCCGGGCGGGCCGAACGACGCGCACAAGGCGAAGGTGTTCGACGCGATCAGCCGGGCGACCGGCAAGG
>DASZBP010000154.1:0-31867 GCA_035943915.1 Gaiellaceae bacterium
GACCCACGAGCCGGCGGGGACGATCAGCACGCGCAGACCCTCGCCCGCGCGCCACAGCGACACGGCGAGCTCGTCGCCGGCAAGCGTGGGTGCGACATCGCGCGGGACGTAGCCCGCCTGCAGCGTCCGCTGCTCGTTCCAGATCGCCACCGCGTTCGGATCGTGTTCGTTCTCCGGCTCGCGGACAAGCGTCAATCGCGAGCCTGGATCAAACGACGCGTCGCGCACGTCTTCCGCGCGAAAGGAGACGCCTGCCACCGGCACGACGCGGATGCGCTCGTCCTCCCAGCGGACTTCCTCGCCCGTCGCCGCGTCGCGCAGCCGGTAGCCGCCGCCGCGGGCACGCTCGAGCCAGAGTCGGAGACGTTCGCTCAGAACAAGGAGCGTACGGCCGCGGCGACGCGCGCAGCGGACGGCATGTACGCGTCCTCGATCGTCCAGTACGGGTACGGCACGTCATAGCCCGTGACGCGCAGCACCGGGCCCTGCAGGTCGAAAATGGCGCGCTCCGCGATCAGCGCGGCGATCTCCCCGCCGAAGCCGGAGGTGCGTGGAGCCTCGTGCACGATCACCGCGCGGCCCGTCTTCGCAACCGACGTGAGGATCGCCTGCTCGTCGAGCGGGCGCAGCGAGCGGATGTCGATCACCTCGCACGACACGTCGAGCTCGTCCGCAGCGTCCTCACAGACCTTCACCATCGCGCCGTACGCGATCAGCGTCGCGTCGGTGCCTTCGCGCGCGATGCGTGCCTGGCCGAGCGGCACGACGTGCTCGCCTTCGGGCACCTCGCCGCGCGCGGTGCGGTACACGAGCTTCGGCTCGAGGATCACGACGGGATCGGGATCGCGAATCGCGGCAGCGAGCAACCCCTTCGCGTCCGCCGGCGTCGAGGGAATCGCGACCTTGATGCCCGGCGTGTGCACGTAGTACGTCTCCGGCGAGTCGTCGTGCAACTCGGGCGCGCGCACGCCGCCTCCGTAGGGCATGCGGATCGTGATCGGGAACTCCATCTTCCCGCCGGTGCGCCAGTGGTAGCGGCCGACGTGCGTGATCAATTGGTTGAGCGACGGATACGAGAACGCGTCGTACTGCATCTCGACGACCGGCCGCCAGCCCGCCATGCAGAGGCCGATGGCGCTGCCGAGGATCCCGGCCTCCGCGAGCGGTGTGTCGACGCAGCGGTCGGCACCGAAGCGCTCGCGCAGGCCCGCCGTCGCGCGAAAGACGCCGCCGGCGCGCCCGACGTCCTCGCCGAGCACCATCACGTCGGGGTCACGCTCGAGCTCCGTGTGGAGCGCGTCGTTGACCGCCTCGACGAGCGTCAGCTCAGCCATTGCGCATGTTCCCCGGCGGATCGACGTACGCGTGCGAGAACAGCAGCTCGGGATCGGCGGGCGGCTCGGCCTCGGCCGCGCCGATACCTGCGCGCATCAGGTCCTCACACTCCTGCTTGACCTTCGCGGCATGCTCGTCGTCGAGCACGCCCATGTCGCGGAGCACCGCTTCGAAGCGGCCGACGCATTCCCGCTGCCTCTCCTCGTCGACGCGCGCGAGATCGATGTACGCGCGCGGGTCGTCGGCGGTCGCGTGCGGAGCCGCGCGGTAGTGCACCGCCTCGATCAGCGTCGGCCCGCCGCCGGAGCGCGCACGCTCGACCGCTTCGCGCGCCGCGTCGTAGACGGCGAGCACATCGAGGCCGTCGACACGCACGCCGGGGATGCCGTAGCCGATCGCCTTGTCGGCAAGCGTCTCCGCGCGCGTCTGCGCCTCGAGCGGCGTCGAGATCGCCCACTGGTTGTTGTTGCAGATGAACACTGCGGGCGCGTTCATCACGGCTGCGAAGTTGACGCCTTCGTGGAACTCGCCTTCGCTCGTCGCGCCGTCGCCGAAGAACGCCATCGCAACCGTGCTCTCGCCTTTCAGCTTCTTGCCCCACGCGAGGCCGGCCGCGTGCGGCACGTGCGACGCGATCGGGACGCACACCGAGGCGACGTTGTAGTCGGCGGGGTTCCACCAGCCGGATGGATGGCCGCGCCACCATTGCAGGATCGTCTCGACCGGCAAGCCGCGCACGAGCCCGATCGCGCTCTCGCGGTACGACGGGAAGATCCAGTCGGAGTCGTCCAGCGCGAACGTCGCGCCTGCCTGGATCGCCTCGTGATTCCAGAAGATCGCGTAGGTGCCGATGCGCCCCTGGCGGTGGTAGACGACCGAGCGCTCGTCGTACGTCCGCAGCAGCACCATGCGGCGGTAGAGCTCGAGAAGGCCGGCGGGTTCCATGGCGGCGGCCAATCTACCCGCCGGGATGGAGCTCGGACGCGAGCCAGGCCAGCTGGTCGTCGTAGGCGGCCTGGTCGAGCACATGCGGCAGGTCGTACCACCGCACCTTCACGTGGCCCTGGATCGCGCCGATCAACGCTTGCAGCTGCGGCCGCGGGATCACCTGGTCGCGGAGCCCGGCCTGGACGTAGAAGTCGGCCTTCGAGTTGCCCACGCCGAGCACGACGTCCGACCGGCCGCGGCCCGACTCGAGCGCGACCACGTGCAGCCGAGGGTCGTCGCCGGCGACGATCGCCGCGGTCTCGGCGCCGAGGCTGAGGCCGGCGATTGCCACCTCGCCGACATCGTCACGCGCCTGCAGCAGGTCGAGCGCGCGCTCCGCGTTGCCGATCAGCGGATCGAACGTCGTGGTGTCGTTCGGCTGCGAGATCGTCAACCCGACCCCGCCGCGGTTCGCCCAGCGCGCCGCGGAGAGCAGGAAGTCCCTGTCGCTGCCGCCCGAGCCGTGCAGCCACAGCACCGCAGGGTGCCGCCCGGGCCGGCGCGACAGCGCGAGGTATCCCTGCACGTCCTTGCCGCGGTAGCCGCGGAACGTGATCGCCTGCAGCGTGACGCGCGGGCTCTGCGAGATCGTGCGCGCGTGAACGCCCAGCGGCGCGGCGTGCTTCCCGCCACAGCCGGTGACGATGACCGCGAGGAGCGCGCTACACCAGAACCGAGACCGCATCGCGCTCCGCCTCGAACACTGCGGCGTCCACGTCGCCGAGGTCCTCGCCGTCGACCTGCAGCGGCAGCGGCCGGTCGCAGCGAACCTCCAGCCGGTCGAGGTCGTGAAGGATCTGCACTCCGCGGTCCAGGACCTTCCCCTTACCGCGCGCGACGTACGAGATGAACGACGGGATGTCGCGACGACGGACGCGCGACGGAGCAAGCACGTCGAACCCGAGCTCGAACTCCGCATCCGGCATCAACCGCAGTGGGAACGAGCCGGCGTACGAGTACGGGTTGCCGTTCGCGACCATCACGAACGCAACGCGGCCGAGCAGGTCGGAGTCGATCTGCGGCGGCCACGCGCCGCGGCGCTCGAGCAGCATCCGCGCGAACGTCCATGCGAACTGCACGTCGCCGGGACGCTCGCCGCTCGGCTTGCGTCCGAGCTTGTCGAGGCGCCGCACCGCTTCCGCGTCGAAGCCGATGCCCGCCGAGAAGCAAAACCGCCGGCCGTTCACGCGTCCGAGCGAGATGCGCCGCGAGCGCCCTTCGACCAGCGCCAGCCCGACCGCTCGCGCGGCTTCGACGGGATCGCGCGGCAGGCCGATCGCGCGCGCGAAGACGCTCGTCCCGCCGCCCGGAAGAAAGCCGAACGGGAGCGACGTCGTCCCGTTGAGCGCCTCGTTGTACGTGCCGTCGCCGGAGAACACGACGATCGCATCGGCGTCCGTCGCCTGCACGAGGTCGGTGGCGTGGCCGCGATGCTCGGTGAACGACGTGCTCACATCGACGTGCTCGCACAGCGCCCCTTCGACGGCGCTGACGCGGTCGCCGGTCACGCCCGTGGAGTACGGGTTGACGACGAGCTCGACGCGTTTCCTCACGGGGTCGAGTACCCCCGCATGCCGTCGAGCAGCACGGCGTAGAGGCGGTCGGCGAGCTCGTCGGTGTCGCTGCCGGGCCGCAGCCACGTGTACGCCCAGTTCGCCGCCGACAGGAAAAGCAGTGCAGCGGTCGCGACGTCGAGATCCGTGCGCAGCTCGCTGCCCTCGACGCCCTCGCGGAACAGGTCGCGGATCCGCTCCTCGTAGCGGCGGCGCTCGGCGACGAACTGCTCACGCCGCTCTCCGGTGAGGAACCGCCACTCGCGCACGAACACCGTGGCGACGTCGAGCTGGCCGCCGACGACGGCGAGGTGCGCACGCAGCGCCTCGCGGATGCGGTCGCTCGGCCGGTCGGCCGCGGGAACGGCGTCGAGCGCGGCGTGGAAGGCAGCGGCGCCCTCCTGCGCGACGTCCCACAGCAGGTCTTCCTTCGACTCGATGTGGTGGTACAGCGACGGCTTCTGGACGCCGAGCGCCTGCGCGAGGTCGGCCAGGGACGTGCCCTGATAGCCACGCTCGGCGAACAGCCGGGCAGCGATGCGCGTCAGCTCTTCACGCTTCGGAGACGCCATCTACACTACGAGCCTAACGAACGGTCGGTAGGGAGGTCTTGTGGACGCGCGCACCGAGGAATTCCTTGCATATGTCCAGGGCGGTGGCCAGGTCGAGGCCGGCGACTGGATGCCGGACGAGTACCGGTCGAAGCTGATCAAGTTCATCGAGATGCACGGCAACAGCGAGCTGATGGGCGTGCTGCCGGAGCGCGAGTGGATCCTCAAGGCCCCGACGCTGCAGCGCAAGCTGGCGCTGACGGCGAAGGTGCAGGACGAGGTCGGCCACGCGCAGCTGATCTACCGCATGGCGGAGGATCTCGGCAAGTCGCGCGAGGCGATGCTCGAGGACCTGATCACCGGCAAGGCGAAGTTCCACAACGTCTTCCATTACCCCACGAAGACCTGGGGCGACATCGGCGTGATCGCGTGGCTGGTCGACGCTGCGGCGATCATCTCGCAAAAGGCGCTCCTCAAGTGCTCGTACGCGCCGTACGCGCGGATCATGAAGAAGATCTGCTGGGAGGAGTCGTTCCACATCCTCCACGGACGCGACGTCATCCTCGCGATGATGACCGGCACCGACGCGCAGCGCGAGCTGGTGCAGGAGGCGCTGAACCGCTGGTGGGGGCCGCTGCTGCAGTTCCACGGCAACCCGATCGCGCGCGAAGAGGATCCGATGTTCATCTGGCGGATCAAGTCGCAGGGCAACGAGGAAGCGCGGCAGCAGTTCCTCGAGGGCTACGTGCCGCAGATCTGGGAGCTCGGCCTGTCGGTGCCCGACCCGAACCTGCGGCGCAACGACGACGGCGTGTGGGAGTACAGCGAGCCCGACTGGGCCGAGCTGAAGTCGGTCGTCACGGGTCACGGCCCGCGTTCGCAGGACCGCCTCGCGTTCCGCAAGCACTTCCTCGACCAGGAGAAGTGGGTTCGCGACGCGGTGCTCGCTGCGTGATGAAGGTCTTTGAAGTCTTCCGCCAGGAGAAGAAGGGGCAGCCGTTCGCGCATGCCGGCTCGGTGGTGGCGCCCGACGCAGCGTTCGCGGAGGCGTGGGCGCGCGAGCAGTACGGGCGCCGCGGCGAGTCCGAGGCGCTGTGGCTCGTGCCGCGCGACGCCGTGCACGAGGTGAGCGAATGGGCGGACGAGTTCGATCTGAAGTACCGGCGCGTCGACGGCTACTCGATCAAGGCACGCTTGGCGGAGGCACGTGAACGCGCGGGCACAGCAGCTCCTTGAGCTAGCCGACGACGAGTTGATCGTCGGCTGGCGCGACTCCGAGTGGACCGGCATCGCGCCGACGCTCGAAGAGGACGTCGCGTTCTCGTCGATCGCGCAGAACGAGATCGGTCACGCGCGCGCGCTGTACGAGCTCGCTGCTGCGGAGCTCGGCACCGACGCGGACGCGCTCGCGTTCGACCGCGCGCCCGACGAGTACCGGTGCGCACCGCTCGTCGAGCTGCATCTCATGGAGTGGGCGCACACGATTGCGCGCCGCTACCTCTACGAGGAGGCCGACCGCGTGCGCATCGAGGCGCTCAAGTCGTCCGACGACGCGGAGCTCGCGGGCCTCGCGGCGAAGATCGACCGCGAAGAGGTCTACCACCGCATGCACGCAGAGCTGTGGGCCGCTCGCCTACACGATGAGCCGCGCTTTCGCGCTGCGGTCGAGGAGCTGTGGCCGTACGCGCTCGGTGTCGTTCCCGCGGAGTTGCGCGAGGAGCTCGCGCGGCGTGTCGGCCTCGATGTCGTCGAAGCGAAGGAGCGCGGCGAGCACACGCCGGAGCTGGCCGAGCTGTGGAACGAGATGACCGAGGTGCGCCGCAGCGTGCCGGGCGCGGAATGGTGACCGCCGAGCAGGTCTGGGACGCGCTCGCCGGGATTCCAGACCCCGAGATCCCCGTCATCTCGCTCGTCGATCTCGGTGTCATCCGCGACGTCGCCGTCGAAGGCGAGCGCGTGCACGTGGAGTTCACGCCGACGTTCCTCGGCTGCCCCGCGCTCGAGGTGATGAAGAAGGCGATGGAGTCGGCGGTCTCCGAGCTCGGCGCGGAGCCTGACGTGACGGTGATCAGCGACGACTCGTGGTCGACCGACCGCATCTCGCCGGAGGGCCGCGAGAAGCTGCGCGCTGCAGGCCTCGCGCCGCCGGCGCCGCGCGCGACGGGGACGACCACGCTCGTGCAGCTGCAGTCGAAGGCGTTCCGATGCCCGTACTGCGGTTCGACCGAGACGAATCTGGAGAACATCTTCGGGCCGACGCCGTGCCGCTCGATTCGCTACTGCGCTTCGTGCCGCCAGCCCTTCGAGCAGTTCAAGACGATTTGATGAGCGACAACGACCGCGACGCAAAGATCCTGCTGATCTGGAACCCGGTATCGACCGAGGTGAACAGCGACACGCTCGGCGCGGTGATGGTGCTGCTCGCCGAGCACCTCGAGGTCGTCGCAATGCACACGACAGGGCCGAACGACGCGCCGCGCCTGGGCGATCTCGCCGTCGAGCAGGGCTACGACGCGGTGTTCGTGCTCGGCGGTGACGGCACGGCGAACGAGGTGATCAACGGCGTCGGCGATCGCCTGCCGATCGGTGTGCTGCCGGCGGGCGGCACAAGCGTCCTGCCGCGCGTGCTCGGCCTGCCGGAGGATCTCGAGGAAGCGGCCGTCCGCCTGTGCAAGGCGCTGCACGAGGGTTCGACGAAGTCGATCTCGCTCGGCACGCTCAACGACCGCCGCTTCGCATTCGCCGCAGGCATCGGCATCGACGCCGAGATCGTGAAGCGGATCGACGAGCGCGGCCGCGGCGGCGAGGACGCCGACGAGGCGAAGCGGCCGGGCGACCTGTGGTTCGTGCGCGAGGCGATCGGCGTGCTGCTCGACGGCGAGTACGCCGAGCCCATGATGCGCGTCGAGATCCCCGGTGAGGAGCCGCGCGAAGCGGCGACCGTGTTCGTCGCGAACTGCAGCCCGTGGAGCTTCGCCGGCCCCGTCCCGCTCGACATCGCGCCCGAAGCGTCGTTCGACGGCGGCTTCGATCTCGTCATCGTCGAATCGGTTGAGGCAAAGGAGGCGCCGGGACGGATTGCCTCGTTGCTTCGCAAGGAACGCCACGACGAGAACATCGAGCGCTTCCACGACATCGAGAAAGCAACGATCCATTGCGATCGTCCCGTCCCCGTGCAGGTGGACGGCGAGCTGATCGGCGAGCTGGACACGATCGAGCTCGGCGTCGTGCGGAACGCCGCGAACCTGCTGGTCTAGCTACAGCCGGTGGTACCGGGCGTCGGCCATCGAGTAGAGGCCGAACGCGACGAGCCCGGCGGCGACGACCCCCATCAGCGCGTTCCCGCCCGGCTCACGCAGCAGCCGCCCGAGCACACCGCCGAGGCCCTCGGCCTTCTTCGGGTCGTACTGCACCGCGGCGACGACGAGGAAGAGCCCGACGAGGCTGAACACGACCATGCGGGCTAGGTGGCCGATCCGCGCCACGGTCGTGAACGCGTGCTGCGTCCCTTCACTCATTTCACCGGTCTTGGCGTCTTCGAGAAACTCCGCGGTGACGGCGCGGTAGCCCTGGTAGAGGCCGACGCCGATCATGACGAGGCCGGCAATGAGAATCGCCCAACGTCCGCCGGGCCACGCGAAGACGCCTGCCGTCTTCTTCGGGACACTGCTGCTGGGGCGGCTGCCGCCGATGATCTGGACCGTCCCGTACGCGAGCAGGGCGTAGAAGATGCCGCTGCCGGCGCCGGCGACGCGGTCGATCACGCTGTCCCGGCCGGCCTCAGGCCCTCGCCCGAGAATGGCGCGCACGAGGCGCCACAACGCGTAACCCGCGAGCCCGGCCGCGATCGCGATCAGCAGAACGTGGCCGAACGGCTGCCGGTCTACCGTTTCGAGCGCGCCCTGCTGGTTCGTCGCCTTGCCGCCCAACCCGACGGCCAGGCAGACAGCGAGCGCGCCGACGAGCGCGTAGACCAGCCCGCGGGCGACGAATCCGGCTCGCGAGAACCAGTCGAAGGCGGTGCTGTGGACCATGGCTTGGGGTGACGGCGTTTCCACTCCTGTGAACAACGCGCGAAGGCCCTTCCTGGGTGCGTTACCTTGCACGGATGGCCCGTATCGCCCTCCTCGCCCTGGTCGCCGCGCTCGCTGCCGCGGCCGCCCTGCCTGCCCGGTCAGCGGCCCACTGCTCCGCGTCCGGCATGTCGGCGAAGCTGCCGGCTCAGACGCTGCCGAGGGCGGTCGCGACGATGCGCCAGCGCATCGTGACCCTGGCCGTCGCCTGCGACTACACAGGCCTCCAGCGGCTCGGGAACCAGGGACAGAAGATCGCGTTCAGCTATGGGAAGGCAACGTCCGCGGCGGTTTATTGGAAGGACCTCGAGCGGCGCGGCGGCTACCCGCTCGCAACCCTCGTGCGCATCCTCCGCCTGCCGGTGACGCGCAACGAGGCGAAGTGGTACGCATGGCCCTCCGCGTACACCGAGCACCCGACTGCGCGCGACTGGAACCTGCTCGTGAGCGCCCACGTCCTGACGCGCAAGCAGGCCGACGCCGAGCGCGCGCATGGCTCGTACCTCGGCTACCGCCTCGCCATCCGCGGGAACGGCGACTGGCAGTTCTTCATCGCCGGCGACTGAGGCGTTACAGTCACCACGTGGCGAACGTCCGCATCCTCTACTGCCCGGTCTGAAGCGGCTATGACACGCGGGCCGCGAGTCTCGTGGCCGAGCTGAACGGACTAGGGCACATTGCCGAGATGGAACGCGGCGAGAAGAGTCAGTACGACGTGATCGCCGACGGCGAGCTGATCTTCTCGAAGCAGAGCGAAGGCCGCTGGCCCGAGCTCCCCGAGCTCATCTCCGCGCTCAGTCGCTGACGACGGTGCCCGACGACAGCGACGGGTAGCGCTCGGTCAAGAGCAGCAGGTACGCGTACGTCTGCGCCTGGAAGCGCAGGCAGTACGCCATCAGGTCGCGCATGCCGCGAGGCACGCGTCCCATGATCAGCGCGACGATCCACGCGATGATCCCGACGATCGAGAACACCTGGTTCAGGACGTATGAAAAGGCAAACGCCGGGATGACCAAGATCACGCGAAGGAAGGTCTTCCACCGCGCCTGGCGCTGCGGGGGCGCGATCGCGAGGTCGATCGGGTACGTGCCGAAGCGGCCGCGGAAGCTCGGGAACGGGTCTGCGACGAGGTACGTGTACGCGTTCACGTGCACCTGGTAGCGCACGTAGCCGGCGACGAAGTTGTGCATGCGGTCGGGCACGCGCCCCTTCACGAGCGCGACGAACCAGGCACCGATCGTGACGAGGTACGCGCAAAGGCCCCAGAGCAGGAGCACGACGAGGTGCGGAAGCGCGAGGAACCAGCGGAAGAACACGGTGAGCCGCCAGCGGTGGAGGTCGTCGCTCATGACGAGCGCCACGGGATGTGCGGGCAGCGGCGCGCCGGTGAACTGCGCGTCGCGCTTCTCGAGGAACGCAGCGACGCCCTCGCGGAAGTCAGGCGTGCGCGTCATCTCGGCCTGCGCGACCGCCTCGAGCTCGAGCTGCTCGTCGAACGACCTCGTCTCCGCGGCGTCGAGCAGCAGCTTCGTGCGGCCGGCCGCCTGCGTCGGCAAGCCGGCGAAGTACTGCGCGACCTCGTGCATGCGCTCTTCGAACTCCGCGGCGGGGACGACCTCCGAGACGATGCCCATCGTGCGCGCCTCGTCTGCATTCAGCTTGCGGCCCGTCGTCAGCCATTCGTACGCACGCGCCGTGCCGAGGACGCGCCGCACGAGCCACGTGCTGCCCGAGTCGGGCACGAGGCCGATGTTGATGAACGCCGGGACGAAGCTCGCGGCGTCGGATGCAATCCGGACGTCGCACGCGAGCGCGAGCGACAAGCCGGCGCCGGCAGCGGGACCGTTCACCGCGGCGATCACCGGCTTCGCGAGCGCGCGAATCGCCAGGACGTTGCGGTGGTAGTTCGTGCGCAAATTGTCCGCGACGTCGCCGGCCCCGCCTTTGAACTCCTGCAGGTCCTGCCCGACGCAGAAGCCCCGGCCCTCGCCGGTGATGACGACGGCGCGCACCGCCGGGTCCTGGGCCTCCTGGAGCGCGGCGTAGATCCCCGCGTGAACGGACTTGTTCAGGGCGTTCAGGACGTCCGGCCGGTTGAGCCGGATCTCGAGGACGCCGCCTTCCCGGGTGACTTCCACATCTGCCATCGCTTGCGGCAACGATAATCCTCGGAGTGGAGGGATACGACTTTCCGAGCCTCGAGCTCGACCGCCCCGCGGAGCACGTCCTCCGCCTGACGCTGCGCGCGGCGGGGAAGCTCAATGCCGTCAGCGGCGACATGCACCGCGAGCTCGCCGCGATCTGGCAGACCGTCGCGTCGGACGAAGAGACCCGCGTGGTGCTCGTGCGCGGAGCGGACGGGGCGTTCAGCGCAGGCGGGGACCTCGATCTCGTCCTCGACATCGCGAACGACCCGCCGACGCGCGTCCGCGTGTTTCACGAGGCGCGAGACCTCGTCTACAACGTCATCAATTGCCCGAAGCCGATTGTCTCGGCGATGACGGGGCCGGCCGTCGGCGCGGGGCTCGCGGTCGGGCTGCTCGCGGACATCTCGCTGGTGACGCCGAAGGCGCGCATCATCGACGGCCACACCAAGCTCGGCGTCGCAGCCGGCGACCATGCAGCGATCATCTGGCCGCTGCTCTGCGGGATGGCGAAGGCGAAGTACTACCTCCTGCTCAACGACCCGATCGACGGGGCAGAGGCGGAGCGCATCGGCCTCGTCTCGCTCTGCGTGCCGGAGGACGAGCTCGAGGACCGCGCGCTCGCGATCGCGCAGCGGCTCGCCGAGGGCTCACAGCCCGCGATCCGCCACACGAAGCTCGCGCTGAACAACTGGCTGCGCGCAGCCGGACCCGCGTTCGACGCGTCCCTCGCGCTCGAGTTCATGGACATGACGGGGCCCGACGTCCACGAGGGCGTCGCCGCCGTGCGCGAGAAGCGCAAGCCGAAGTTCGGCTAGGCGAACGTCTTCAGGTACGCGATCCGCTCGCGGAGATACGGGTCGTCGCCCTCGGCCATTTTCGCGTTCCACGGCACGAGGAACGCGGCCAACACCGGCAACAGCGCATCCACGAGCTCAGCGTCGTGGTCGCCGTACGCCTCGAGGGCACCGTCGCCCCCGTCCCAGCCATGAATGCGCTTGCGCCACTCCAGACACGCGAGGTCGTACTCGAGGGGACCGCGGCACACGTTCTCCAGGTCTGCCCAGAGCGGGCCCTCGTCGGTGATGAAGACGTTGCGGGCATGCGCGTCTCCATGGATCGGGCGCTCGACGAGCTCGATCTCGGCAAGGCGCTCCCGCGCGAAGGTGATCGCGTCGAGCATGAGCTGGGACGAGGCGACGCGCTCGGCCTCGTCCAGACGGTCGAAGCGCACGAGCGGCACGTCGAGGTCGGCGACCGCCTCGTGCAGTGTGCGCAGCGACCGGCCGATCGCCGAGCCGTCGCCGCGGTCGGATCGACGGTGCTCGACGTGCTGCCAGAACGTCACCTTGCCGAACACGCCGTCGTGCGCCGGCGGGACGACCGGCGCGCCGTGCTCGACCGCGGCGCGAGCAAATGCCAGCTCGGCTTCGAGCGCCGCCGGGCCCCGATCCAGTAGCACTGTCACGCGCGCGACGACCGGCGCAGGACGCAGGTGGACGAAGACGTTCGCGGCGCCTGAGATCACCTCGGGATCGTCGACCGGGAAGCCCGCCTCGCGCGCAGCGGCGAGTGCCGCCGCGAGCGGCTCGCTCACTCGATCGTGGCGAACTCGACGCTCATCCGCTTGCCCATCGCCATGGCGTCCTTGCCGGTGGCCATGAACTCGGGCGAGCTGACGCCCTGCTTGAACGACTCCTTGTCGGGCCACTCGAACTCGGCGTAGTACTTGTGCGCCGGCTCGCCCATCGGAGCCCCGGTGATCTTGCCGTGGCGGAACGTGGCGCCGGGAACCTTGCGGCACAACTCGACGTGCTCCGCGTAGCGGTCGGCGTCCGGTTCCTCGTCGTAGAGTACGAGCGCTCTGATCATGGAAGCAGCCTAGTTGACGTCTCTCGCGATCGCTCTCGCGACGATCGCCGGCCTCGCCGGGTCGGTCCAGGTCGCCGTGATGGGCGCTTCGGCGGGCGGATCGGCGTGCTCGAGGCGCTGTCGTTCTCGACGGCGGTGCAGCTGGTCTTCTCGCTGCTGCTTCTCCTGGCGGTGCGGCAGGGCGTAGGCGGGCTGCACCACGCATTCAAGACGCCGGCCTGGATGTGGATCGGCGGCCTGATGGGCCTGACGATCGTCTCCTCGGTGACCTTCGCACAGCCTCGCATCGGCGCGGCGGCGACGATCGGGATCGTGATCGCCGGGCAGCTCGTGATGGGGGTGCTCATCGACCGCTTCGGGCTGTTCGGCGTGGAGCAGATCGCGATCTCTCCGGTCCGGGCGCTCGGCGTCGTGGTGCTGGGAATCGGCGCGGGCCTGTCGCTCGTTCGTTAGCGGGATGACTCAAAGCACGCGTGTCTGGACCGCGCTGATCGTGGTCTACATCCTCTGGGGATCGACCTACCTCGGCATCGCCGTCGCCGGCGAGACGATCCCGCCGCTGTTCGCGGTCTCGACGCGATTCATCGCGGCAGGCGGGATCATGGCCGCGATCGTCCACGCCCGAGGCGGGTCGCTGCGCGTCACCCGGCGAGAGCTCGTGTCGTGCGTGATCGTCGGCTGCCTGCTTCCCGGCGCGAACGCCGTCCTGTTCTTCGCCGAGCGCAACGTGCCGACGGGGCTTGCGTCGCTGATCATCGCGTCGGTCCCGCTGTGGATCGTCGTCTTCCGGCTGATGGGCCGTGAGCGGCTTGGGGTGCCTGCGCTCGCCGGCGTCGTGCTCGGGTTCATCGGCGTCGGGGTGCTCGCGCAGCCGGCTGGTGGAGCGAAGTACTGGGGCATCGGGCTGTGTGTTGCTTCAGCGGTGATGTGGGCGGTCGGATCGCTGGTGTCCGCGCGTGCGGCCATGCCGAGCGACCCGTTCGCCGCGACGGCATACGAGATGCTCGCCGGCGGCTTCGTGATGTTCATCCCGTCGCTGTTCACCGTGCATCACTTCGCGCCGTCGGCCGGATCGATCGGCGGCTGGATCTACCTCGTGACATTCGGCTCGGTGGTCGGCTACACCGCGTACGTCTGGCTGCTCGCGAACGCACCGATCGGCCTCGTGGCGACATACGCGTATGTGAATCCGGTCGTCGCGATCTCCCTCGGCGTCCTGTTCCGCGGCGAGCATCTGTCGTGGCGGCTGCTGCTCGGCGCCATCGTCGTCATCGCGGCCGTAGCGCTCGTCGTCCGCCAGGAGCCCGCATCGGTTCCTGCGGAGGACGGCGTCGAGCCCCACGAGGTTGCTGCTTAACGAAGCGCCCGAGCGGGCACTCCTGCGTCCATGGCGGATGAGGAGAACAGAGGATTTCGGCGTGACATCGGGCTGACGAGCCTCCTCTTCGTCTCGGTCGGCTCGATCATCGGCTCGGGCTGGCTGTTCGGCGCGCTCTACGCATCGCAGCAGGCGGGGCCGGCTGCCCTCCTCTCGTGGGCGCTCGGGGCGGTGTTCATGGTGGCGCTCGCACTCGTGTACGCAGAGCTCGGCGGCACGTACGCCGTCGCCGGCGGCACCGTGCGCTTCCCGCAGTACTCGCACGGCACCCTCGTCGGCTACGCGATGGGCTGGCTGTGGTGGCTCGGCGCCGCCACCGTCGCCCCGATCGAGGTCGAGGCCGCGCTTCAGTACTTCACGCATTACGAGTCGTGGCTGACGACGTCGTCGGGCGGCGAGACCGTGCTGACGGCACAGGGGTACGGCGTCGCCGTCGTGCTGATGGCGCTGTTCACGGTCGTCAACGTCCTCGGCGTGCGCTGGCTCGCGCGGGCGAATACGCCGATCACCGCGTGGAAGATCGCGATCCCGACAATCGCGCTGATCGCGCTGATGGTCACGCGGTTTCACGGCTCGAACTTCCACGCGGCCGGCGGGTTCATGCCGTTCGGCTGGCACGGAGTGTTCTCGGCGATGGCGACCGGCGGCGTGATCTTTGCGTATCAGGGCTTCGAGCAAGCGGTGCAGCTCGGCGGTGAGAGCGCGAACCCGAAGCGCAACCTGCCGCTCGCCGTGATCGGCTCGATGGCGATCGGCGTCGTGCTCTACATGCTCTTGCAGGTGGCGTTCCTCGCCGCGCTCGACCCGGCGAACCTCCACCACGGCTGGGCGAAGCTCGCGTTCAACGGTCTGGTCGGGCCGTTTGCAGGCCTTGCCTCGTCCGTCGGGCTCGGGTGGCTCGCGGTGCTGCTCTACATCGATGCAGCAGTGTCCCCGGGCGGCACCGGCCTGCTCTACACCGGTGCGAGCGCGCGCGTGTCCTACGCGCTGGCGCGAAGTGGCTGGTGGCCACGGCCGTTCACGACACTGTCGGCGCGCGGCATCCCGATCTGGTCGACGCTGCTCGCGTTCATCGTCGGCGTCATCGTCTTCCTACCGTTCCCGGGCTGGCAGAAGCTCGTCGGGTTCATCACCGCGGCCTCGTCGCTGTCGTACGCGACCTCGTCAGTTGCCGCCGCGGCTCTGCGCCTGCAGGACCCGGATCGCGAGCGGCCGTTCAAGCTGCCGTTTCTCTGGGTCCTCGCGCCGTTCGCGTTCGTCGTCGCGACGCTGGTCGTCTACTGGTCAGGCTGGCCGACGGTGTGGCGACTGATGGTCGCGCTCGCGATCGGCGGGATCGTGTTCACCGCGTACCGGCCGTTCGTCGCCGCCGAGGATCGCGAGTCGCTCGATACACGCCACGCCGTGTGGCTCGTGCCCTACCTCGGCGGCATCACGCTGATCAGCTACTTCGGACGCTACGCCGGACGCAACCTGATCCCGTTCTGGATCGACCTCGGCGTCGTCACGGTATTCTCGCTCGCCGTCTTCTGGCTCGCGATCCGTCTGCGACTACCGGCCGAGCAGTCGACGCGGTACGTGGAGAACCTCGACCCGGTCGTCGAGCCTGAACGGCACGCGGCGTGACCGAGCTGATCGCAGGGCGCGTGCTCTCCGTCAACGACCACCCGGGCGCGCGTGCGCCGTCGTTTCTGCTGCGCGTCGACCTCGGCGGCCGTGGCGAGCGGGAGGCGCAGATGGAGCCGGGCGACTACGACAAGGACGAGCTCGTCGGCCGGACGGTGATCGTCTCGATCGCCGACGACGAGGCGATCGTGCTCGCTGCACGCTCGCACGACGGGTCGCGCCTCGTCGTGCCGGACGGCGACGTGCCGCCGGGCACCGTCGTCGCCTAGCTCAGCGCGATGTCGTCCGGACGAACCGGGACGCGCGCGAGGTCGAGGCCTGTTGCTGCACGCAGCGCGGCCGCGACGGCGGCGGTCGAGACGACCGTCGGAGGCTCGCCCACGCCCTTGGCGCCGTAAGGCGCATCGGGCTCGGGGTCTTCGATCAGCACCGACTCGACCGGCGGCATGTCGAGCGTCGTCGGGATCAGATAGTCGGTGAAGCTCGCGTTCGTGATCAGGCCTCCGCGCGTCTGGATCTCCTCCATCAGGGCGAGCCCGAGCCCCTGCGCGGTGCCGCCCTCGATCTGGCCCTCGACCTGCTGCGGGTTGATCGCCTTGCCGATGTCCTGCGCGGCGCCGATCCACACGACGCGCGTCAGCCCGAGGTCGACGTCCACCTCGGCGACGACCTTCATCGCGCAGGTCGCGAACGCCACGTGCGCGCGGTCGCCGGTGATCTGCCCCGTCTCCGGGTCGAGCGGCGTCGTGCGCGGATGGCGGTAGATCTTCTCGACGTCGATCTCCTCGTCCGGCCGACGCTCGCGCTCCTCGAGCGCGGCGCGGCACGCGTCGCGAACGGCACCCGACGCCATCCAGGTCATGCGCGACGCGGACGCCGAGCCTGCCGAGTCGACCGTCGCCGTCTGACCCGGCGCGAGGCGCACGTCGGCCGTGCCGAGCTCGGTGCGCGCGACCTGCAGGATCACACCGCTCACGCCCTGGCCTACTTCGGCCGCCGCGCAATGCACCTCCGCCGATCCGTCCGGGAACAGCCGGACGCGGGCCGCGCAGTAGTCGTCGAAGCCCTCGGAGTACGCGATGTTCTTGTAACCCACCGCGAAGCCGACCCCCCGGCGTACGCCCTCGCCGTTCGTGGTGTTGCCCGCGCCGCCGGGCAGCCGGATCGGGTCGCGCGGCAGTTCCTCGTCCGCGGGCGGCTCGAGTGCGGCCGCAGCGCGGATGCATTCCGCGACCGGCATCGAGCCGGTGATCGCCTGTCCGGTCGGCAGCACGTCGCCGGGCTTGAGCGCGTTCAGCAGCCGCAACTCGACCGGGTCGATGTCGAGCGCCTTCGCGAGCTTGTCCATCTGCGCCTCCGAGGCGAAGCACGTCTGCACGGCACCGAACCCGCGCATCGCGCCGCACGGCGGATTGTTGGTGTAGACGGCGGTCGACTCGATCAGCGCGTTGGGCACCTCGTACGGGCCGACGGCGAACGACGCGGCATTCGACGCGACGGCAGTCGACGAGGAGGCATACGCGCCACCGTCGAGCAGGATCCGCATGCGCACGTTGACGAGCTTCCCGTCGCGCGTCGCGCGGTGCTCGCACCAGATGCGCGCCGGATGACGGTGCACGTGACCGGTGAACGACTCTTCGCGGTTGTAGACGAACTTCACCGGCCGGTTCGTGTGCAGCGCGAGCAGCGCGCCGTGAATCTGCATCGACAGATCCTCGCGCCCACCGAACGCGCCGCCGACGCCGGCAAGGTGGATGCGCACCTGCGACAGCGGGATGCCGAGACACGGCGCGACCTGCGCGCGGTCGACGTGCAGCCACTGCGTCGCGACGTAGATGTCGACGCCGCCTTCGCCGTCCGGCACCGCGAGGCCCGACTCGGGACCGAGGAACGCCTGATCCTGGCTGCCGATCTCGTAGTAGCCGCTGACGCTCACGTCGCCGGCCGCGTCGATGTCGCCGTGCTTGATCGCGAGGTGGCGAACGACGTTCGGGCGCTCGTCCTCGAAGTAGCCGTGGCCGCGCGTCGGCTTCTGCGGATGCAGGTCGGGGCTCTCGAGCGCGCGCTCCATGTCGGCGACCGCGTCGAGCGGCTCGTACACGACGACGATCTTCTCCGCCGCGCGCCGCGCCTGCTCGGGGTGCTCCGCCGCGACGAGCGCGACGGGCTCGCCGTAGTAGAGGACGCGGTCGATCGCCAGCACCGGCTGGTCGGGGAACTCGAGGCCGTACGTCTTGTCGCCGGGCACGTCGTCGTGCGTGAGCACGGCGTGCACGCCGGGCATCGTCACCGCCGCGGAGATGTCGACCGAGACGATGCGAGCATGCGAGTGCGGGCTGCGGAGCGTGTGGCCCCAGAGCATGTTCGGCGCCTGGAGGTCGCTCGAGTACGCGAACTCGCCCTTCACCTTCGGCGGCGAGTCGAGGCGCTCCACCACTTCGCCGACGCGCCCGAGCTGCAGCGTCTGCGTCACAGGCGCTCCGCCGCGAGATGGACGGCGTCGAAGATCTTCGCGTAGCCGGTGCAGCGGCAGAGGTTGCCTGACAGGGCCTCGCGGATCTCGTTGTCCGACGGATCCGCGTTGCGCTTCAGCAAGTCGTGCGTCGCGACGATGAGGCCCGGCGTGCAGAAGCCGCACTGCACCGCCCCGGCCTCGACGAACGCCTGCTGCACCGGGTGCAGCTCGTCGCCCTGGGCGAGGCCTTCGACGGTCGTCACATCGTGGCCGTCCGCCTGCGCTGCGAGTACCAGGCATGCGCACACCAGCGTCCCGTCGAGCAGCACCGAGCAGGAGCCACACTCGCCCTGCTCGCACGCGTTCTTCGCGCCCGGGAAGCCGAGCTTCTCGCGCAGCGCGAAGAGCAGCGACTCGCCTTCCCAGCAGTCCGCCTGGTGCTCCTCGCCGTTGATGCGAACGGTGATCCTCATACCAACACCCTCTTCAGCGCGCGCTCGGTCAGCACCCGCAACGCGTGCCGACGATAGCGCTCCGTGCCGCGCACGTCGTCGATCGGCGATGCGGCGTTCGCCACCTTCTCCGCGAACGCGGCCGCGTCGCCGAGAGGCGCGGTGACGAGCAGCGGGCGCGGCGCGGCGGAGCCGAATGCGGCGCGCAGCTCGTCGCCTGCCGAGACGGCGAGCGAGACGACGGCGATCACCATCGCGTTGCGCGGGCCGATCTTCATGAACGTCTGCGGTGCGTTCGACGGCTCGAGCACGACCGCGGTGATCAGCTCGTCCGCGTCGAGCACGTTGCGCTTCACGCCGGTGATGAAGTCGGCCAGCGGAACCAGGCGCGTTCCGCGCAGCGACGCGCACTCGACCTGCGCACCCTCGACGAGCAGGGGCGGGATCGCGTCTCCGGCGGGCGACGACGTGCCGATGTTGCCGCCGATCGTCCCCCGGTTGCGGATCTGCGGCGAGCCGACGGTGCGCGACGCCTCTGCGAGCGCAGGCAGCACGTCGCGAAGCGGGCCGTGCTCGATCTCCGAGTAGGTCAGCCCGGAGCCGAGCCGGAGCGTGCCGTTGTCCCGTGACCAGCCGCGAAGCTCGGGCACCTCGTTCAGGTTCAAGAGCTGGTCGGGCCGGCCGCGGTCGAAGTTCAGCTCGACCATCACGTCGGTGCCGCCCTGGATCGGGCGGGCGCCGGGGTGGTCGGAACGCGCCTGCAAGGCTTCGTCGAGGGAACGGGGCGTTAGGACGTCCACGGGGCGAACGATACGGTTCTCCGACTATGGGCTCAGACCTTTCGCGCCGGCTCGCAGTGGCCCGCGGCGACGAGCCTGCGGATCTCGTCGTCCGCGGCGGCAAAGTCCTCTCCGTCTTCACCCGGGAATGGCTCGACGGTGACGTCGCGATCGTCGACGGCTGGATCGCCGGCATCGGCGAGTACGAGGGCCGCGAGACGCTCGACGCGGCAGGCCGCTGGGTCGTTCCGGGATTCATCGACGCGCACATGCACCTCGAGTCGTCGAAGCTGCTCGTCGACGAGTTTGCGCGTCTCGTGCTGCCGTTTGGGACGACGGCCGTGGTCGCCGACCCGCACGAGATCGCGAACGTCCTCGGCACCGACGGCGTGCACTGGCTGCTCGACGCGAGCGCCGGGCTGCCGCTCGACGTCTACTTCATGGCGTCCTCCTGCGTGCCCGCGTCGCAGTTCGAATCGCCGCGGCGCGCGCTGACACCGGGCGACCTGGACGCGCTGCTCCGGCGGCGCCGCGTGATCGGCCTCGCCGAGATGATGAACTTCCCCGGCGTGGTCTCCGGCGCGCCAAGCGAGCTGGCGAAGCTGGCACTCGCGCGCCACGTCGACGGCCACGCGCCTGGCGTGCTCGGCCGCTCCCTGAACGCGTATGCGGCAGCCGGGATCCGCTCCGATCACGAGGCCTACACGGCCGACGAGGGACGCGAACGCCTGCGCGCCGGCATGTGGCTGCTGATCCGCGAGGCAACCGCCGCGCGCAACCTCGAGGCGCTGCTGCCGCTGCTGGCCGAGCACGGGCCGAGCCGGATCGCGTTCTGCACCGACGATCGCGAGCCGGAGCACATCGCCGCGGACGGGCACATCAACTCGATGGTGCGCGACGCCGTCGCGGCGGGCATCCCGGTCGAGGACGCGCTCGTCTGCGCAACGCTCAGCCCGGCGAGCTGGCATGGGCTGCAGCACCTCGGCGCAGTCGCGCCCGGCTACCAGGCCGACCTGCTGCTGCTGCCGGATCTCGAGCGCTTCGTGCCCGACGTGGTGCTGAAGAGCGGGACGCGGGTCGAGGAGTTCCCGCGCGCGGAGGTACCGGACTGGGTGCGCCACACGGTTCGCATCGGCGCGTTCGGGCCGGAGATGTTCCGCATCCCCTGGACCGGCGGCGACGCGAACGTGATCGGCGTCGTTCCCGGCCAGATCGTCACCGATGCACTCGTCGCGACACCGCCGATGCGCGCAGGCGAGGCGCTGCCGGACGCGGAGCAGGATCTCGCGAAGATCGCAGTCGTCGAGCGCCACCTCGGCACCGGCCGTGTCGGACTCGGGTTCGTGCGCGGCTTCGGGCTGCAGCGAGGCGCGATCGCGTCGACGGTCGCGCACGACGCGCACAACGTGGTCGTCGTCGGCATGAACGACGCGTCGATGGCCGCAGCCGTGCGGCGTCTGGCGAACCGAGGCGGCGGGATCGTCGTCGTCGACGGCGCGGACGTCCTCGCCGAACTGCCGCTGCCGATCGCCGGATTGCTCTCCGACGAGGCGCACGACACGGTCGTCGAGCAGGCCCACACGCTGACCGAGGCCGCGCGGCAGATCGGCTGCACGCTCGAGGCGCCGTTCCAGCACCTCTCGTTCCTCGCGCTCAGCGTGATCCCCTCACTCAAGATCACGGATCTGGGGCTCGTCGACGTCGACAAGTTCGAGCTGGTGGGGCTCTCCGCGTGATCCTCGGCAACGCCTGGGTCGTCACCATGGACGACGACGGCACGGAGCATCCGCACGGTTGGCTGCGGATCGAGGACGGGCTCGTCGCCGAAGTCGGCGCCGGCGATCCCGACGGCGACTTCGAGGATCTCGGCGGCGCAGTGGTCACGCCCGGCCTGATCAATACGCACCATCACCTCTACCAGACGCTGACGCGCGCGCGGGCACAGCAGGCCGACCTCTTCACGTGGCTGAAGACGCTGTACCCGGTGTGGGCGCGCATCGACGACGAGATGGAGTACGCCGCCGCGCGCTGCGGCATCGCCGAGCTCGCGCGCTCCGGCTGCTCGACGGTCTTCGATCACCACTACGTCTTCCCGCGCGGCGTCTCGGGGCTGGTCGAGGCGGAGGTGCGCGCAGCACGCGAGATCGGCGTGCGCATCGTCGCGTCGCGCGGCTCGATGGATCTCGGCGAGTCCGACGGCGGCCTGCCGCCCGACTCGCTCGTCGAGGACATCGACACGATTCTCGCCGACACCGAGCGCCTGCACGGCGAGGCGGACGGCGCACTCGTGCAGATCGTGGCCGCGCCGTGCTCGCCGTTCTCGGTGACGACACGGCTGATGGGAGAGTCGGCGACGCTCGCGCGGCGGCTCGGCATGCAGCTGCACACGCATCTCGCCGAGACGGTGGAAGAGGACGCGTACTGCCAGGAGCTCTTCAACTGCTCGCCGGTCGAGTACCTCGAGCGCGTCGGGTGGATCGCAGAGGACGTGTGGTGCGCGCACTGCGTGCACCTCTCGACGAGCAACGTGAAGACATTCGCGTCTGCCGGCGTCGGCGTCGCGCACTGTCCCACGTCGAACCTCCGGCTCGGCGCTGGCATCGCGCCGGTGCGCGACATGCTCGACGCGGGCGTTCGGGTCGGGCTCGGCGTCGACGGCAGTGCGTCGAACGAGCGCGGCGATCTCTTCCACGAGGTGAAGATGGCGCTGCTCGTCGCGCGCGGGCGCGGCGGGCCTGCCGCGATGACCGCGCGCGAGGCGCTGCGTCTCGCGACGCGCGGCGGTGCAGACGTGCTGCGCCGCGACGACATCGGCCGGCTTGCTCCCGGCAAGCGCGCGGACATCGCGATCTGGCGCACCGACGGCCTCGAGTTCGGCGGCGCCGAGGATCTCGTCTGCGACCTTGTCGTTTCAGGGACCCACCGGGTCGACACGCTGATCGTCGCGGGTGAGACGGTCGTACGCGGGGGCGCCCTGGTCAACGCGGACGAGCAGGAGATCGCCCGTGAGCACCGCAAACAGGCAGGGCGGCTATGGGCGAAGGCATGACCATCTCCACGCATGTGCTCGACACCGAGCAGGGACGGCCGGCGGCCGGCGTGAAGATCGAGCTCTACCGCGGGGAGGAGCTCGCCGGTGAGGGAGTCACGGACGCGGACGGCCGCATCCGCGATCTCGGCGAGGGAACGCCCGGCACCTACCGCATCGTCTTCCACCCGCCGTCTCCGTTCTTCACGCGTGTCGAGCTCGAGATCGAGCTCGGCGACGGCCACTACCACGTCCCGCTCCTGATCTCGTCGTACGGATGCGCGAGCTACCGCGGCAGCTGAGCGCGGACGAGCTCGCCGAGCTCTTCGAAGGGCATACGCGCTTCGTCGACCGGCTCGCCGCGATCGAGGACCCGCTCGACCACGCGCGCGACGTCGCGCGCGAGTTGCCGGACGACGAGAAGAAGGAGGTGCTCGACGCGCATCCCGCGATCGGCGGCAAGCCCACATCCGAACGCTCGCGGCGCGAGCAGGGCTCGGACGACGACCCGCAGGTCCTCGCGGAGCTCGCCGAGCTGAACCGCGCGTACGAGAAGAAGTTCGGCTTCCGGTTCGTCGTGTTCGTCAACGGCCGGCCGCGCCGCGAGATCGTTCCGGTCCTCCGTGAGCGCATCGGCCGTACGCGCGAGCAGGAGCTCGAGACCGGCGTCGACGAGCTCGTGCAGATCGCGGTAAACAGATGGCGCACGTCCTAGCGCTCAGCGATTACTGGTGGAGCTGGGGGAACCTGCTGTTCCGCTGGCTGCACGTCGTCGCGGCGATCGCGTGGATCGGCGCGTCGTTCTACTTCATCGCGCTCGACAATCATCTCGAGCCGCCGAAGGACCCGATCGACGCGAAGCGCGGCATCGGCGGAGAGTCGTGGGAGATCCACGGCGGCGGCTTCTACCGCATCGAGAAGTTCCGCGTCGCGCCGGAGCGTTTGCCCGACACGCTCCATTGGTTCAAATGGGAGGCGTACACGACCTGGCTCTCGGGCTTCGCGCTGTTCATCGTCGTCTACTACTCGCACGCGACGTCGTACATGATCGATCCGGCCGTCGCCGATCTGAGGACGTGGGAGGCCATCGCGATCTCCGTCGCCGGCCTCGTCGTCGCGTGGCTGGTCTACGACGGGCTGTGTCGCGCGTTTGGGAACGACGAAGGCGTGCTCGCGCTCCTCGTGTTCGCCTTCATCTGCGCGTCCGCATATGGGGCGTACCACCTGTTCGCGGAGCGCGCCGCGTACCTGCAGACCGGCGCGATGATCGGGACGATGATGATCGGCAACGTCTTCTTCGTGATCATCCCGAACCACTGGAAGCTGGTTCGCGCGAAGGAAGCCGGCGAGCTGCCCGACCCGCGCTGGAACCGCGAGGGCAAGACGCGGTCGGTGCACAACAACTACCTCACGCTCCCGGTGCTGCTCGCGATGCTGTCATCGCACTTCGATGTGCTCTACGGCCACCGCGAAGGCTGGATCGCGCTCGTCGCGCTGATGGCGGTCGGCGGGCTGATCCGCCACTACTTCAACCTGCGGCACCGCGGGCTGAACGTGTGGCCGATCCTCGGCGTCGCAGCCGCAGCGATCGTCGCGATCGCGCTGATCCTCCGCTAGCGGTAGCTGACGTGGGTGACGCGAGGCGAGGAGCGCGTCTCGATCAGCTCGAGCGTGCCAGGCTCGACGCCGGCGAACAGCTTCGAGCCGCCGCCGAGCAGGAGCGGTGCGATGTGCAGGTCGATGCGGTCGAGCAACCCCGCGCGAAATGCCTGCGTCGCGACATCGGCGCCACCCGCCACGCGCACGTCGCGGCCCGCGGCCGCCTCGCGCGCCTGCGCGACTGCCGTCTCGACGGCGTCGACGAACACGAACCGGGTGCCGTTCTCGAACTCGACGGTCTCGCGCGGATGATGTGTGACGACGAACACCGGCACGCGGAACGGCGGCTCGTCGCCCCACCAGCCACCGGCGTTCGGATCGTCTTCCCACGGGCCGGAGCCGCCGCTGAACATTCGCCGGCCCATGACTTGCGCGCCGACCTTCGCAAGCGCCGCAGCAACCATCGCGTCGTCCTCGTTCTCCTCCCCTCCGTCCATCCCGTGCGGGGCGCGCCAGCTCTTCAGGGGAAAGACCCACTCGTGGAGCTCCATCCCACGCTCGCCGAGCGGCGCTTCGAGCGTCTGGTTCACGCCGGCGACGTAGCCGTCGAGGGACATCGTGATGTCGAGGATGACTTCGCTCATGCCGCTAGGACGGTAGCCGCGCCGCGAACTCATCGGGCGTGACGACGTAGAAGAGGAACTCGATCCCCATGTCGTGCACCGTGCCTTCCTGTCTGAATCCGAGACGCTCGAGAACCGTGCGCATCGCGACGTTCGACTCGACGGTCGGCATGTGCACGCGCGTCGCGCCGTTGGCGAAGAGCCAGCGAACGAAGAGCTCGACCGCCTCGGTGCCGTGGCCCTTTCCCCGCGCGCTCTCGGTGATCATGATGCCGACCTCGTACGCGCCCGCAGGCAGCTCGCGCTCAGGCGGGACGTAGGTCTGGATCTCGCCGATCCGCACGCCGTCGAGGTCGATCGCGAGGTCGATCGCGCCGTCACGCATCAGCCCGGAGCGCGCGAACCGTGCCGCCAGCTGCTCGCGGTCGGGCTTCGTCGGATGGGCGTTTCGGTCGGCCGCCTCTCGTTCGGCGATCGACGCGTCGAGCTCGTCCAGCCGGAGCGGGCGCAGCGTGATGCGCTGCCCCTCGATGCGCACGCGTTCCACGATCGCTTATCCTGCCCGGCCGATGGTCGCCCGCGGCACGTTCAGCATCGATCGCAAGCCGGGCGACGCCGAGCTCGGAGGCGCGATTGCGCGGTTCGACTTCACGAAGCAATTCGAGGGCGACCTGGTCGCCACCGGCGCAGGACTGATGCTTTCGGGCGGCGATCCCGCGGCCGGATCGGCCGGGTACGTCGCGATCGAGACCGTCGAAGGCACGATCGGCGAACGGAGCGGGTCGTTCGCCCTGCAGCAGTTCGGCGTCATGGACGGCGGACGGCACGACCTCCACTACGCGATCGTGCCCGGCTCCGGCCGAGCCGGCTTCGCGGGCATCTCCGGCGAGCTCCGGCTGAGCGATGGCCATGCGTTCGAGCTCGAGTACGAGCTCGCGGCGGGCCGCTAGTCTCTCGCGGATGCTCGAGATCGTCGCAGCCGGAATGCGCTTCGTCGCCCGTTGGGAGGAGGAGCTCGCGCCGAAGACCGTCGCGGCCTTCAAGGCGTCGCTGCCGCTCGACGACCGCATCATCCACTGCCGCTGGAGCGGTGAGTCGAACTGGATCCCGTGGGGCGACCGCGACTTCGGCATCGGCCCGGAGAACGCGACGTCGTACCCGCACCCGGGCGAGCTCGCGCTGTATCCCGGCGGGCAGAGCGAGACCGAGCTGCTGTTCCCGTACGGCTACTGCTCGTTCGCGTCGAAGGCCGGCCACCTGTGGGCGAACCACTTCGCCACGCTGGTCGAGGGTCACGAGCAGTTGAAAGAGCTCGGCCGCCTCACCCTCTGGGAAGGCGCGCAGCAGATCTCCTTCCGCGAGATCTAGTCGCCGCCGCGAGGAACGGCTGCGGCGCGCCCGAATACGGGACGCACTCATCGACGAAGGAGCGAACATGCGTCTCGGACTGCGGGCGATTCTCCTCTTGGTCGCCGTGATCCTCTTCATCGTCGCCGCGCTTTCCAACGGCGACACCGAGTTCAACCTGCTCTGCATCGGGCTGGCCTGTACGGCGGGCGCGTTCCTCGCCGACGACCTGAACCTTGGCGGCGGCTTCGCGGCCGGAAGGGGCGGCAACAGCGCGAACTAGATCCCCGGGCCTATGCCTCCCAGGAACCGCCGGCCATCAGGACGCCAATCGCCTCGATGTCGTCGCGCGGCGCCTCGGTGAGGTGGCCCTCGTACATGACGAGCACGCGGTCGGCCAGAGCCAGGATCTCGTCGAGGTCCTCGCTGATCAGCAGCACGCCGACGCCACGGTCGGCAGCGTCGAGCAGATGCTTGTGCACGGTCTCGACGGCGCTCACGTCGAGCCCGCGCGTCGGTGAAGCGGCGATCAACGCCTTCAGCTTCCCCGCGAACTCGCGCGCGAGCACGATTTTCTGGATGTTGCCGCCCGAGAGCGTCCCGGCCTCGGCCTCCGGCCCACGCGCCTTGATCTCGTAGCGCTCGATCGCCTGCTCGGCGAGTCCGCGCATTCGCCCCATGCGCAGGAACGGCCCAGCCTGACCCTCGCGGTACGACTTGAGCTCGACGTTCATCGCGAGTGACAGATTCGGTGCGACACCCATGCCCAGGCGGTCCTCCGGCACGTAGCCGAGGCCGGCGTTGTGCGCCGCGCGGACGCCGTCGACGGAGCGGCCGTCGATCTTCACCGCGCCGTTGGTGCGCGGGCGCAGACCGGCGATCGCCTCGGCGAGCTCGAGCTGGCCGTTGCCTGCGACGCCGGCGATCGCGACGATCTCGCCCGCATGCACGCTCAGGTCGACGTTCTCGAGAGACGTCGTGGCGCGATAGCTGTCCGCCGAGAGGCCCTTGACCTCGAGCACGACGTCTCCTTCGACCGTTCCCGTGCGACGGCGCTGCACGGTCTCGAGCGCGCGGCCGACCATCAGTGCGGCGAGCTGCTTCACGTCGGCGTCGGCCGTCTTCACCGTCTCGACCACACGGCCCGCGCGCATGATCGTCACGCGGTCCGAGACGGCCTTCACTTCGTTCATCTTGTGCGAGATGAAGATGACCGTGCGCCCCTCGGCGACGATCTCGCGCAACGTCTCGAACAACGTCGTCGCCTCGTCGGGCGTGAGCACCGCAGTGGGCTCGTCGAGAATCAGCACGCGCGCCTCTTCGTAGAGCGCCTTCAGGATCTCGACGCGCTGGCGCTCGCCGACCGACAGCTGCCACACGCGCGCACGCGGGTCAACGGGCAGCCGGTAGCGCTCGCCGAGCTTGCGCACCTGGTCGACGACGGCACCCGGGCGCAGCTTGAAGCTGCGACCCGCGCCGCGGCGGTCGCCGAGAATCAGGTTCTCCGCCACGGTGAACCGGTCAACGAGGCGGAAATGCTGATGAACCATGCATACGCCCGCGTCGATGCCGTCGCGCGGCGATTGGAACGAAACGGGCTTTCCATCGAGATAGATCTCGCCCTCGTCGGGCCGGTAGAGGCCGCTCATGATGTGAGAGAGCGTCGACTTGCCCGCGCCGTTCTCGCCGAGCAGCGCGTGCACCTCGCCGGCGGTCGCGTTGAAGTCCACGCCGTCGTTGGCGACGACGCCCGGGAAGCGCTTGGTGATGCCGCGCAGCTCGATCGTGGCCATTAGTGCTCTTCCCTCGCATACGGCGTGCCGAGTGCCGCCGGCGCGCCGAGGCGGCGGGCAGCGCCGCGCCAGGACACGAGCACGAGAACGACGACGGTCGCTGCATACGGCATCGCATTCGTCCAGAGCTCCGTCGGGCCGAGATTGACGTTGCGCGCCTGCAACTCGGGGGCGAGCGCCTGCAGCGAGCCGAAGAAGTACGCGCCGACGACGCACAACTCTGGACGCCAGAACGCGAAGATGACGAGCGCGATCGCGATCCAGCCGGAGTTCTGCACCAGCGAGTCGCCGGCGACCCACTGCGGGGTGATCGCGAGCGAGAACGTCGCTCCGGCAACGCCGGCGAACGCACCGCCGACGATCGTGTGCACGTAACGGTACTTCACGACGTTGATCCCCATCGCGTCCGCAGCGCCCGGTGCCTCACCGACCGAGCGCACGTTCAAGCCCGGCCGCGTGCGCATCAAGTAGTACGCCACCGCGATGACGCACACCCAGGACAGGTAGACGAGCGGCGTCTGCCCGAACACGATCGGCCCGACGATCGGCCAGTTCTGCATCGCACTCGGCAGGAACGCGTGGAACTGATGGTTCGCCGGCTGGTCGGCGAGATTGAGATCGGTTCCGAGATACGACGAAAGACCGATGCCACCGGCGAAGATCGTGAGCGCGAGACCCGACACGATCTGATTCGCGCGCAGCGTGATCACCAGGAACGCGTGGATCGCCGCCGTCACGGCCGCAGCGAACGCGGCGACCACAAGGCCAAGGATCAGCGAGACTGCGCCGCTGCCGATCGTCAGGCGCTGCTCTGCCCAGAAGCCCATGACGGCGCCCACGAGCATCATCCCCTCGACGCCGAGGTTGAGCACGCCCGAGCGCTCCGCGAGGAGCTCGCCAAGCGAGGCGAAGAGCAACGGCGTGCCGTACGCGACGCCGGAAGCGATCAATACGACGAGCAGCGCGTGGTTCATGCGACCGCCGCCACCGAACGCCCGATGCGCACGCGGTGCCGCACGAGCAACTCACCGCCGAGTGCGCAGAACAGGATGATCCCCTGGATCACGCCGACGAGCCCGGCAGGGAAATCCGCGCCCTGCAGCGTGTTGCCGGCGTTGTCCAGACCGCCGATCAGCACCGCGACGAGCAGTACCGCCAGCGGGTTGTACCGACCCAGCGCCGCGACGACGATTCCGCTGTAGCCGTACGCCTGCCTCTGCAGACCGTTCGGGTCGGCGTCCAGCCCGTGGCTGAAGTCACCGACCTGACTCGCGCCGCCGAGGCCGGCGACCGCACCGGAGATCGCCATCACCGCGAGGATCTTCCGCCGGATGCGAACTCCGGCATAGCGTGCGGCACCCGTCGAGTCGCCGAGCACCTGCACCTCGAAACCGAACCTCGTGCGCTTGTAGAGCACCCACAGCACGAGCCCTGCCAGCACGGCGAAGAACAGACCGAGCGGGATCGGCATCCCACCCTGCGTGTGCAGCGTCCACGCGGGCCACACCGCATTCGACGGCAGCGGCTTCCCTGTCGGGAACACGCTTGCGTTGAAGCCCTTCGTCTGGCGCCAGTACGACTGACTCTGGAAGACGAGATACGTGAGGATGTAGCCGGCGACGTAGTTGAGCATCAGCGAGGTGAGGATTTCGCTCGTCCCTAGGAACGCGCGCAGCACGCCGGGGATCAACGCCCAGAGCGCGCCGCCGACGCAGCCGGCCGCAACCATCGCAGCGATGACGCCCGGTGATGCGCTGCCTGTACCGCCGAGGAACAGGCCGATGCCGGAGCCGAAGATCGCGCCCATGTAGAGCTGCCCCTCGCCTCCGATGTTGTAGAGCCTCATGCGGAACGCCGCCGCGGCTGCGAGACCGGTGAACGCAAGCGGTGTCGCGGCGATCAGCGTCTGGCCGACCGAGCCGGTCTGCAGGAACGCTGCGTCGACGAGCTTGTGGTAGCTCGAGATCGGGTTGTGGCCCGTGACGAGCATGACGATCGCGGCGATGACGAGCGCCGCCCCAACGGAGAGCACCGGCACGACGACCGCGAGCCACCGCGGCTGGTCGAGCCTCCGTTCGATCGTGAGCCGCATAGCTCCTCAGACGAACGGAGGGGCGCCGGAGCGCCCCTCCGTAGTCCGACTTGTTAGCCCTTCGGGCTCCCAATCACGCCTTTGACGAGCCAGTTCATCCCGTAGAGGCTGTTCGTGCCGCCTTTCAGGACCTGCAGCTTCTGGCCCTTGGGGACGCGCAGCTTGCCGCTCTGGTCGTAGAGCGGACCGGTGAACTCAGCGTCCGGATGTGCCTTCAGGAACGCGAACTTCGCGGCGATCTTCGCCTTCGTGGCCGCGGACACGCCGGGGCCGTACGGGGCGAGCTTCGTGAAGCCGTCCTTGATGGTCCCGTAGTAGAAGGCGGGCTTCCACGTGCCGTTCATCTTCGCCTTGACGCGGCTCAGGTAGTACAGCCCCCAGTTGTAGACCGAGGCTGTGAGCCAGGACTTCGGCGCGAACTTCGCCGCGTCGGAGTCGTAGCCGACCCACGGCACCTTGGCCGACTCGGAGTACTGGCCGGTCGCGGGCGAGTCGACGTTCTGGCCGAGGACGCACGCACCCGAGCCGTGGAGGCTCTGCGCCGCCTTCTTTTCCTTCGCCGGATCGAACCACGAGTTCGTCCACACGAGCTTCACCTTGATGCCCGGGTGGGTCGCCTGAGCACCGAGCGTGAACGCGTTCGTGTGACGGATGAGCTCCGGAATCGGGAACGCCACGACGTAGCCGATCGTGTTGCACTTCGCGGCAGCGCCGGCGGCCATACCCGACAGGTACACGGTGTCCTCGCCCGTGCCGTAGTACTCGGACACGTTCTTGGCGAGGTAGGTGCCGGTGGCCTGCTCGAAGGTCACGTCGGGGTACTTCGCGGCGACGGCCGGCGTGACGTAGCCGTACGACGTCGCGAAGATCATCTTGTAGCCCTGCGCGCGAAGGCTGGAGACCGTCTGGTCGAACTGCGTTCCGACCGCGATGTTCTCCTTGTACGTCGTCTGCACCTTCGAGCCGAGCATCTTGTTCACATAGAGGCGACCCTCTTCGTGCGCCTGCGACCAACCGCCGTCGTTGTGCGGGCCGACGTAGATGAACGCCACCTTGAATGCCGAGCTGCTCTTGGCGTTGGCGGAGCTGCCGAGCGCGAGCACCGCTGCGACCACCGCCAGAACGACCAAGACCGCGCCGAGCGCGAGCTTGTTTTTCCTCACAGGTTCCTCTCCTTGGAGCCGGTTTGCCGGGGGGAAGAACGAATCTATCCGACCTTCCGGCGGGCTTCTAGGCCTCGCTGGGAAGGCCCTGCAAGACGGCGTCTTTCGCACTCCAGGGAAAGGTGATCCAGCGGTCGGTGCGCCGCCAGACGTACTCGCATTTGATCGTCGAGCGGGGCTTCTCGTAGAGCACGGCGGTACGCACCTCGGCCACCTTGCCGGCGCACCACTCATGCACGGTCTTGAGTGTCGCTCCGGTGTCGGCGACGTCGTCCGCGATCAGCACCTTCGTGTCGGCGAAGTCGATCAGGTCGGGAACCGGCGGCAGGATCATCGGCATCTCGAGCCGCTCGTCGACGCCGGTATAGAACTCGACGTTCATCGTGAACGTGTTCTTCACGCCGAGCGCGTAGCCCAGCGCACCTGCAACGAGCAGCCCGCCACGTGCGATGCCGAGGACGATGTCCGGGATGTAGTCGTCCGCGACGACCGACTCGGCGAGCTCATACGCACCGATGCCGAGGTCGTCCCACGACATGACCTCGCGCTCCGTCATCGGGTGAGCCTACTAAGCGCTTCGGTGAGCGCATCGACGGCAAGCGCGATGTCGTCCTCGCTCGAGAGCTCGTCGGGGTGGTGCGAGACGCCGCCGTTGAGCGAGCGTACGAAGAGCATCGACGCGTTCGGGACGAACATCGCGTCATGGCCCGCGCCGGAGACGATGCGCGGCGCGTCCGGGAGCACGGCGGCGAACGCGTCGCCCAGCGGCACAGGGTCGGACTTCCAGTTCAGCTCGAAGCCGATGTTGTCGATCAGCTGAGCGAGCTTCTCGGGATCGGCGGAGCGCGCGTCGACGCTCACCGTCACCTTCTCGGGCACTACGTTCGTCGCGTTCGGCTCGCACTCGATGTAGCCGACGGTTGCCACGGTTCCTTCGCGCGCGCACGAGCGCACGTGCAGTACGAACTCGGCGGCAGCGACGAGTGCGTCGTATCGCGCGTCCATCGGCGTCGTGCC
>DASZBP010000155.1:0-4091 GCA_035943915.1 Gaiellaceae bacterium
CTCGAGCCGTTGGGCGGGGCTTCTGCCGGCGGCGCCGAGGATGAAGACTTGAGCCTTTCCCCCTGAAGGCCGATCGCGCTCTACCAGAGAAGGAACCCGCCAGCGCACCTCGTAGGCAGCAGATGCGCCGGCGGCGAGTTCCTCAAGTTCGACGGCTGCAGGGAACGTCGTCGGCGCAAAGCTCTCAAATCTTTAGCGGTGCGTGGAAGGCGCACCACCACACACACTGCGGACGGGTGCTTAGCCCTCGTCGACGCACGGCGTCGGCGCGCTTGTTCTTCGGCGAGGTCAGTGGGTAACTAGCCGAGGGACCCGCGAGCCGCAATCCGTAGGTCGGTACAACGCGCCGACGGACGACGGTTAACTCGCTCTATGGACGATGATCTGCCGCGCGAGTTTTCAGCTGCTGTCGACGAGATGCTCGCCCACGGGTGGACTCCGCTCCAGGTGCGCCTCTGGCTAGACAGCCGAGACGTCAACGATCCCCAGACCGTCGGGCTGATCGCCAGCGACGACTCCGCTTAATCGACACGGGCCAGGCACGGCCGAGGGAATGCACATTCGACACCTGCTTGACCAGCGGGATCGGGCCTAGCGTGACAAATTTGGGCCGAACGGCCTATCTAATTCTGGCTGCCGGCCGCCGATAGAGGGGCTATGGAAACCCTTTCTTTCTTTAGTCCGGCAATTGCTGTTCTCGAGTATTCGAAAGAGCAGCGGGTTGAGGTGCCGGTTCCTGAGAGTTTCAAACTGGGCGACGAGTTTGACTTGTACGGGCGCCGGTGGCGGGCGGTGAAGGTGTTGCAACCGGCAAACCGCCACCTGGCAGAGGCGACCCGGACGCTCTGTCGATCCGTGAGAGACGATCTCCCGGTGCGGTGGCGGACATTCGACGCAGACCTCGCCGTCTATGTCGGCACCGAGCCGTGATCGAGCAGAGTTACTGAAGCGTGCTGCGACCCGGCCCGGTTCGCGGATAGTTCTGACCCCGCAAAGGTTGGGCCGAACGGCCTATGGCATTGGCCTGGTTCGACGCTTACGGTCGATGCATGTCTGTTAGAGAGCCCGACCTTCTCTCCTGGTTCGACGCGGACGAATGCCAGCGCTGCCAGTCCTGTGGTGATCGTTCTGCCGTGACATGGCTTGACGCGCCCGGCACGGTCTGCCTTTCATGTGGCGCGGTGTTCTGGGAGGGCGTCCTCCTGAACGCCGAAGCGACGACGGTTCAGTTGGACGCCCTGTCAGTCCAGTGATCTGTCGATAGCGGCCCCGATGCGGTGGGGGCTGCGTTCGACGGGATCACTCGTTCGCAGGATGTTCGGCTTGATCACCTTGACCGCCTCCGCGTCCAATCCCTAACCGGAGGGCAGCGCCGAGAGCGATGTCAGCACCAGGTCGGTTATATGTCGGGCCCTCTGACGGCGGCTAACGGCTCGGAACCGCCGCCCATAGTCCAGAAGGCAGGGCCGCTTTGAGCCTGCGCATGGCTTCGACTGCGGCTCACGTCTCGATCACCGCGGTCGGTGGTTCGATGCCCGCTCTCGGGGTCGCAGTTACGCGCGAGCGTTCACGAACGAGGTCTGAAGAACGTTCGAACGCACCGAAAGCGCTCGACCCGGGATAACTCTCGCCGAGGCCCGTGACCGTGAAGCCGACTTCCTCATAAAAGCCGACCGCATCAGCGTCGGTCTCCGCCTCGACCCAGCTTGCATCTGCCACTACGGCTTCGACCTCGCTCGTCCGATCCCGGCGAGCCGATGTGATGGCTCGACGCTGAGTGATCGTATGACGAGTCCGTCACGCCGCGGTTCGATCCCGATGCAGCCAGGGATTGACGCTTCGTCGCTCCACCCGTACAGCGTCCACCGGCCCTCTCGATTTCTCGCCGCTGATTCCGCCCCCAGCAATGAACCGTGCGACGCCTCGAGGGACGCGTCGCCCACGTGGCTCGTGGTTCGTGGCGTCCGCCCGGACAGAGACAATCATCACGGTGAGAGTGGCTATGGCTTGGCCGTCGGTATGAGGTCCGCGCGGGCGCAACTGGTCGCATTCACGCTCGTGGGCGCGGTCTGCCTGATGCTCAACCTTCTGACCGACCGCCTCATTCGCGACCCACTGACGTCGCCGCTGGCCCTGCCTCGAACGGTCGCTGCGCCTCCAGTCCATCCGCTGCAAGCCCCGGGGTGGCACCAGCGTTCGGCCGGTCCGAAGCCACCAACCGTTGTCTCCGGGCTCGTTTCGTTCCACGCTTCGGCGCATCGGGCTGCACCGAATCCAACTGCTAGACCGGAACCCTCGGGAAGGCCGGGACCGCCGAACTCGTCGGTGGTGCGGGTCGCGCGCCGTCCGCGAGTTCCCGTGGTGACGGCCCCCGCGTCACCGGTCGTACCCCCGCCGACTGCTCCGCCTCCGCCGACGGCTCCCCCTGCGCCCGCGCCCGGACCCGGCCCGATACCCCCGCCGTCGCCTTCTCCTTCGCCAACGACGCCGCCACCGCCCCCGCCGCCCCCGCCACCCGATGACGGGCACGGACATCATCACCACCACCACGGCCACGGTCATCATCACGAGCCTGAGCCCCAACACGACCCCGAGCCGAGCCAGAGTAAGGGCCGCGAGGGAGAGAGCCCGACGCCAGTACAGCCCCAGACATCAGAACAGACCCAGACCACCAACCCGAGCCAGACTCAGGACCCCGGGCGTGGGCAAGTGCCGAGTCAGGGGCAAAAGCCAAGCCACGAGCAAGCGCCCAGCCAAGTACAGCGCCCGAGTGACGGCCAGACGCAGGACCCGAGCGCGACAAAAGGGCAGGGCAATGGCCACAGCCAGGGGCAGGCCGCGCGTCTGGGACAGGGACACGATTCGCGGGACAGCCAGAGCGAAAGTCCGAGTCCGAGTCAGGGGCAGGATGCGAGTCGGGTGCAGAACCCAGATCAGGCAACGCCCAGCGGACAGAGCGACACTCACGACCATCGCACCCGGCGTTAGAGCCCCCGAGGTGCCCCTGTGCCGTCATCTCGCTGTCGGTGGGACCGAAGGTCGTGCGAGGCGCCGTTAGCGCCGGACGAGGTGATCCTTGGTACGGAATTGGTACCGACCTGAGCGAACTTCAACGTATCCGGCAGGGTCGAGACGCACGGAACGGTGCGCTTCTGAACCTGCCGTCTGCTCGTAGCGTCCGCAGTGCGCAGCGCATGAATTGCTCATCGAATCGACTGTCTGGCTCACCGGACGGACCGGGTTTCCTCGCATTGCGATCCACCTGAAGTACCGGTCGAACGGGGGGATGGGGCGGCCCGACATATCGACTACAGGTTTCGTGGCGCAGCACTCTCTTACCGAGGGATGACCGCGCAGCGAAGGGGTCTGGAAAGTCCGATGGAGGAGGCTCGATCGAGCATGGACGTCTTCGAGCTACCGATCGTGGTACTCGGACTGGTGCGCGTCGGCGCATTGACGTCGAAGAAGCTCCGGCACAACCGGCGCATCGGCTACATGATCGTCGCCTGCATCGGAGTCGCGCTGCCGGGCGTCGACCCGGTGACGACGATCGTTGAGACGATCCCGCTCGCCATCCTGTTCGAAAGCTCGATCTGGATGTCGGTCTTCTTCGAGCGGCGCTGGTTCGCTTCGCTCTCGTCGATCGAGGCGAACTAGTGGACGGTCTCGGCCGGCCGATCTGGCTGCCACTCGCGCTCCGCCGCGTAGCCTGCGCCGTAGGAGGCCTCGTTGGAGGCCTGCCCTACGGCTGCGCGGCCCGCGGTGTGAGCGGCGACAAAGCGGCGTTCGCAGAGATCGCGCCGGCGCCTGCGACGACGACTGGCTCCGCCCCAAGGGCGGACTTCGCCGTTAACGCGTTTCGCAGGCGATGCCGTCGTGGTCCCGATCGAGGTCACGGTTGTACTTCATGGCGAGCGCGTAAAGCGTGTTGCTGTGCTTGAAGGTCGTCACCGGCGTCCCGATCGTGTGGTGGGCGTCGCCGCGGGGCGAACGAGTGCGCGCTCCTGGCTGTGCCGCCGAGGCCGAAGCCGCGCTGCTTCTCGGGGTCGACCGAGGGAGGCTTCGTAGCCTGCCGAGCGGTGTCAACCTCG
>DASZBP010000156.1:0-2902 GCA_035943915.1 Gaiellaceae bacterium
GATCAACAGGAGGCTGGACACTCATCGTGTCGTCGACAAGGTAGGACGACTGGACGGTGCCGCCTCGCCTCGGCGCGGGCCGAGGATCGATGCTTGGCCCCGCCTGTGCGACGGCGACGATCGCGACGCCGACAGCTGCGACCGCGGCGGGGCGGCTGCGCGGAACATATGCTTTGGTCAATCCCGAACGCTGCGCAGCCGACTGACTACCCGTCGTCAGCTGTCGCGGCCGAGAAGAAGCGCGACTCCTAGCTGAAGTCTGTCGGAGCCTGAGCGCTATTTCAGGGTCTTTAGGTAGGCGATCAGGTCGGCGGTCTGGGTCGTCGAGAGGATGCCGCCCCAGTGCGGCATGCTCACGATCGGGGCGTGCCCGATCACGCTGCCGCTTCGGATCACCGCTGCGATCTTCGCGTCGGTGTTGAACTGATGGCGGAAATCCTGGCCGGAGAGGACCGGGATCGTCTTGTCGGGCGAGAGCGGGTTAGGCACGCCGCCGAGCCCGTTGGGGCCGTGGCAATTGATGCAGCCGTAGCGGACGTAGAGGGCGGCGCCCGCGACAGCGGCTCCCTGGCCGGTGGGGACCGAGACCGGCTGCGTGTCTGCGACGGCGGGTAGACCGGCGCGGAGGTAGGCGACGAGGTTCGAGACCTGTGTCGTCGAGATCACGTCGCCCCAGACGGGCATGTACGGCTGCTTCGGGTTCGCCGATTCGCCGAGGCCGTGGTCGATGATGTGCTTGAGCTGCGCCGCGGTCAGGCTGCGCCCGACGCTGGTCAATGCGGGCACGGCAGAATCGACGCCGCCGCGACCCTGCATGCCGTGGCAGTCGACGCAGCCGAACTGGACGAAGGTGTGCGCACCCGCGGCTACGGCTGGCGAGACGCTCGGGAAGGTGCCAGTCGTCGTCGTCGGCCCAGCTGCCTGCGTGGTAACCGTCTTCGTCTGTTCGCCGTAGTGGCCGGCGCCATACGCCACTACGCCAACCGCGATCGCGAATGCGATCCCGGCGCCGATTACCACTGGCAGGATCCGCACCTCACGCCGCGCGCGCTCTTCGTCGGCCATGGCTCATCCTCCACTCTTCGGCGTCGGCGGGCAAGGCGACAAGCGAATCGAGCGCGATCAAGCCGTAGCCGAGCCAGCCGTAGCCAGCGTCACCCTGGTCGAGCTCGCGCGCGCTGGGGTATCGGCGTGCCAGCGTCGCGCTCATCGGTCTCCCTTACGCGCGCCGCGCCGCGAACGACCCGCGATCTGAACCCGCTCCCGATAGGCGAGCTTGACAACGGCGATCCCAAGCACGAAGAAGGTCGGCTGCAGCCAACTGAAGGCACGCGGAACATTCTTCGCGCCGGCGAGTCCGTAGATCCCGCCGCCGATCGCGTTCGAAGCGATCACCGCCTCGAGCGCCACCAGCAATCGCTTCGCGGACTTCACGCTTCGTGCCGGGATGTGGTGGGCGGTGGCAGTCATCAAGATCTCCTGCCATGAGTGTCCGCCACGCTCACCGGTTGCCCATCGGTGGGCGGCGCCGATCTTGAATGCGGAGAACTACCGAATCAGATAGGCGGACGAGGTTGCGCATGTCAAGAGCCAGCCTCCGCTTCCATGCGCTTGAGGCGCGTGTAGTAGTCGGGCAGCTCCTTCAAGTGCGCGAGTGCGATCTTGGCGGTCAGGACCGGATCGTTGTCGGTGACGTTGGTCTGCGGATCGTGTCGGCCGTGCTCGAACTCGACCTCCATCCCCATGCGGAACTGCTCGACATCGAACGGTGCCTTCGCCCAGTCGATCCCGATCTCGCTGCCGAAGCGACGAGCCTCCTCAGCGCTGACGGTCTCCTTGCTCGTGTTGGCGTCCGGGGCGTAGGCGGTATCCACCCAGCGTCCACGAGCTTCTCGCGCGCGAGCGCGTCGAGCAGCGCGACCGCGTGCTCGCGGCCGTCGCTGGCGAGGTGGCGGTAATGGAGGTCGATCATCGCCAGACTCGTGCCCATATAGCGCGAGAGCGCGAACGCCGAGCCGGTTCAGGGAGAGACAACTAATGCGTCGCAGCCAAGCGTTCGGAGTAGCACGCGGCGGACCGACCGTCGCTTGAGCGATGGATGCCACCACTTGTCGTGGCCGCGGCCGAGGACGACGAGGTCGGCATCGAGTGTTCGCGCGGCCTCGCCGATGACCGGGGCCGGGTTGCCGGCGGCGGCTTCGATGAATGCTTTGATGCCGCGCTGCTCGAGCAAGGCTGCTGCCTCGGTGAGCGACTGCCATTTGCCAGTCGCGCAGCTCGGGCTTGATCGGGTCCGGGCTGGCGCCGATCGATTCGAAGGGGATGACGGTGATCACCGTCACCGTCGTCTCGCTGGTCGCGACGGCCGCGACGCGTTCAAGCGCGGAGCGCGCTCCGGGGGATCCGTCGTAGGCGAGCAGAATCTGCCGGTAGGCGCGGGCTGGAGCCGGCGGTGGCAGTTGCGTGACGAGGCGTTCGACTTCGTCGTCGAACTCGTGCCGCTCCGTGCGTGCGGTTAGTTGAGCGCTGGCGTCCATCTTCGCTTCGGGCTCGGGTTCGGCGAACTGCCGGTTTCGTCCTCAGGGGCGGGTTTGAGGACGAGCGTTTCGGCGGGTGCGTTGGCGAGGATCCAGGTGAGGTCTTTGGGTGTAAAGCCGCCGGCGCCGTTGCGGGTCGTGGTCGGCGCGGGCGCGATGACGCGATCGAACTGTTCGACCGCCCATAGGCGGCTGAGCGCGTGCGTCGGGGTGCGTCCCTTTTCGATGCGCGCGTCGACCGGGACGCCGCAGCGAAGTGCGGCGTGCTCGACCGCTTCGAGGAGCGGCATCGCGACCGCGACTTCTTTGGTGAGTGGTGATTCTTCGGCGTACTCGAGCGGCACGCGCAGGAGGTAGGCAGGTAC
>DASZBP010000157.1:0-2523 GCA_035943915.1 Gaiellaceae bacterium
GTCGGTCCGCTTGTTGCCTTGAAGTAGTAGCGGCCTGCGGGCGCACCTGTCGTCGGGTAGGTGCCTGCGTTGTAGTTCCCGCTTGCGTCAGTCGTCGCGGGGACCGTGAAGAAGGGGCCGATCGTGCAGCTTGAGTCGAAATATTCGCCGAACGTGACCGTGGCGCCCGCGACTCCCGCCCCGCCAGCCGTCAGCCGACCAGTGAACGTCACCGCCTGCCCGATCACGACCGGATTCGGCGTCGCCGCCAAAGTCAACTGGCTGGCCGGCGCCGCACTTGCCGGACCGACCGCGGCTGCCAGCGCCACCACCATGCCGGTCACAGCGATCACAATCAATTTCCGCACTTCAGTCTCCCTTTGATAGCCGCAAGGTCGAACAGATTCTCACTCGCAAACATACGTACCTCGACGCGTGCCGCCTATAGGCCAACAGACCCCCAATCAGAAACTTGCGGCCTAAAGGCCCCGCCGGTGAGCTGCGGCGTCACGCACCGCGATTAGGGAGAGCAGGGCCTAGACGCCCAGGCCCTGCTCAATCCCTATGTTCCCTCGTCCCGCCGTCGAACAGCCCCCACCGCATCGGGGCCGCTGTTAACGGATCACCTCATCACGGATTGACAGAGCGTCCGGTTTGGCTCTGCCAGGTGGCGGTTCGATGGCTTCAACACCTTCACCGCCCGCCACCGGCGCCCATACAAGTCAAACTCGTCCCCCACTTGGAAACTCTCAGGGACCGGCACCTCTACCACCTGTTCCTTCGAATACTCGAGGACGGCAAGTGATGAGCTACCTGCGTGAGAAGCTGCGTCCACAGCCCCTCTATCGGCAGATCGGCAGCAGAGTTGTTAGGCCGTTCGGCTCAACGTGCAAGGATCGGCGGCCTACTGGCCCCACCGGGTCGCGACGTCACGATCCTGGCGATCAGACTGGCGCGTCAGTCGCCGGCATCAGCATTCAGAGGGACGCCCTCCCAGAACACAGCACCACAGAACTGGCACAGCTCGCATTCATCCGCGGCGAACCAGGAAAGAAGGTCGGGCTCTCTAACAGACATGCACCGACCGTAAGTGTCGAACCTGGCCAGTTCCATAGGCCGTTTGGCCTAACTTGGGCCGCCGAAGCACTGCACTCTAGTTCGCTGAAGACTATTTCGATTAGCGTCACCTATGTCATGGGCCGGGCGGCCAACCCCTCTCGCGCCCGGCCCATGCCAGAGGGTGGTTTGCGGCGAGTCGGTCGCCGAATGCTGTGTCAGTGGTTCATGTTGCGGAGTGAGTGAGCGCGATGCCGGCGGCTGCGATCAGGACGCGGCCGTCGACGCGTTCGATGAGTTTGAAGCCGACTTGGCCGTTGGCCGCGTAGAGCTCGTTGTAGCGTTGTGTGGCGATTCCGGCGACGCGGCGGATGACGTAGGCGGCCTGCCAGCCGGCGAACATCAACGATTGCGCCCCGGCGGCTGGGGCCAGCATGTTCGTGTCGACGTAGAAGGGGTAGCCGGCGAGCATTGGCGGGTCACCTGCGGTGAGCGGTTCGCGGATGATCGGGAAGCCGGTGCCTGTGCTTCCGGCCGTGTCGATTTGGCGGAGCGCGTGCAGGATGCCGTCGGAGCCGACCCAGGCGCCGCCCTGCTGCCGGTAGATCGGCGAGACGGTATGGAGCGCGGCGAGGATCGCGGTGTAGCTGAACGAGGTGGTGTTTCCGGTGGGTGCGGTGTAGATGGGGAAGTTCGCGAGGGCGCCTTGTGGTTTCGCGGAGCCGTCGCCGAGCACGAACGCGGTGCCTTCCAGGGCGGCGATGCGGCCACCAAACTCAGCAGCCATGTAGCCCGCAAGGTCGATGCCGGCGTCACGCAACAGTTCGTCGGAGACTAGGCTCATCGTTTCGGCCTTGTAGGCGCCAAGTGGGAGCAGCCCGAACACGTCGTCGGTCAGTGCGGCGGAGGCGTTCTCGGACGTCCACGCTCCCGCCCCGTGCGTAACGACTTCCGGTAGCGGCAGCGTGCGCCCCTCGGTCGTCACGATCTCTTTCGCGAGCTTCGCGATCGTGCCGCGGTCACGTGCGACCGCGACCACCTGGTCTTCGAAGTCCTGTGGCACGAGGTAGCCGCCGGCGGTGTTGCTGCCCTTCATGAGTGTCCGGTGTTCGAGCTCTGACAGCGGCTCGTTCGTTGCGTACTTCCACCAGGCGCTCCTGGCCGGCGGCTGCGGCGGCACAGCCGATGCAATGCCGCGGAGCCGCTCCTCCCGGAAGTCGGCGAAACTCGAACGTCTCTCAACTTGGTTGTTGACGGTGACACGGGGGCTCATCTGTCAGCTCGCTTTCTCGGGTCGAAAAGGGTGACGCCGTCGGTTGCCTCCAACCAGGCGTCCGTATGCGGGGCAGCGCAGAACGCCTGCTCGAGCACCGACCTCGGCGAGTCGTCGGTCACGATCGCGATCAGCTCAGCCATCTCGAGCAGCAGTCGAAACAGCCGGTCGCGCGCCTCCTGCGATCCCTCCGCGGCGAGCTCCGAGACAACAGC
>DASZBP010000158.1:0-8694 GCA_035943915.1 Gaiellaceae bacterium
TCTTCGAGAGCGGCAATTCCGCGCTCGTTGCGAGCCATCCCGGCATCGCGCGGCTGCTCCAGACGCTCCCCGCCGATGGCAACGGGAACGGCCACGTCGCCGCCGCGCCGCCGGCGCCTGCATCGGCGCCCAGCGCGAGTGTCGACGCGCAGCTGCTCGGCGGCGTCGCGGCCGCCATGTCGCTGATCAAGGCGCACCGCATGCATGGCCACCTCGCTGCGCGACTCGACCCGCTCGGGTCGGAGCCCGTCGGCGACCCGTCGCTCGAGCCCATGCGGCTCGAGCCCAAGCTGACGCCCGAGCTGCAGGCGCGCATCCCCGCGTCCGTGCTCCGTGTCGCCGTGCCCGGTGAGTCGCTCGCCGACGTGCTGCCGAAGCTCGCGGAGACGTACTGCGGGACGATCGCCTACGAGATCGAGCACATCTCCGATCACGAGCAGCGCGTGTGGCTGCGGCAGGCCATCGAGTCGAGCCGCTACCGCGGGCAGCTCGCCGACGACGAGAAGCTCGCGCTCTTCCGCCGTCTCTGCGAGACGGAGGGCATGGAGCGCTTCCTGCGCAAGCGGTTCCTCGGCCAAAAGCAGTTCTCGCTCGAAGGGCTCGACGTGATGATCCCGATGCTCGACGAGACGATCACGCTCGCAGCCGAGTCCGGCGCGCACGAGGTCGTGCTCGGGATGGCGCACCGCGGCCGTCTCAACGTCCTCGCGCACACGATCGGCATGCCGTACGAGCAGATCCTGCGTGAGTTCGAAGGCGAGCGGACGATCGACGCCGTCGCGTCCGACCCCGAGGGCGGCACCGGCGACGTGAAGTATCACCTCGGCGCGCACGGCACGCGCACGACGGCGCACGGCAAGGTCGGCGTGCGCATCGTCGCGAACCCGAGTCATCTCGAAGCGGTCAATCCGGTCGTCGAAGGACGCGCGCGCGCCGAGCAGACCGATCGCACGACCGGTGCGGGCGTGCACGACCCCAGCGTCGCGCTGCCGGTCCTGCTCCATGGTGACGCGGCCTTCGCCGGCCAGGGCGTCGTCGCGGAGACTTTCAACCTGCACGACCTGACCGGCTACTCGACAGGCGGCACCTTCCACCTGATCACGAACAACCAGATCGGGTTCACGACCGACCCGAGCCAGGGCCGTTCGACGCGCTACTCGTCCGACCTCGCGAAGGGCTTCGACGTGCCGATCGTGCATGTGAATGCCGACGATCCGGAAGCGGCGATCTCGGCCGTGCGCCTCGCGATGGCGTACCGCCGCCGCTTCGGCACCGACGTCGTCATCGACCTCGTGGGCTACCGGCGCTTCGGGCACAACGAGCAGGACGAGGCCGCGTACACGCAGCCGCTGATGGTCGATCAGATCGGCTCTCATCCCAGCGTGCGCGAGCTCTACCAGCAGCAGCTCGTCGCCGAAGGCGTGCTCACGCACGAGGACGCCGACGCATTCGTGCACCAGGTCGAGGACACGTTGCGCGCGGCGCACGACCGTCTCAAGGCGTCGTTCGCCGAGAGCGCGAAGGTCGAGCACGACGGCGCGATCGCCACGAGCACCGCCGGCGGAGGCACCGTCACCGCCGTCGCCGCGAGCAAGCTCGAGGAGCTGAACGAGGAGCTGCTGCGCGTCCCTTCGGACTTCGAGATCCATCCCAAGCTCGCGAAGCAGCTCGAGCGGCGCCGTGTCGCCGTCGTCGCCGGCGGAATCGACTGGGGGCACGCCGAGGCGCTCGCCTACGCGTCGCTGCTCGGAGAGGGGATTCCGATTCGCCTCACTGGCCAGGACGTCGAGCGCGGCACCTTCGCGCAGCGCCACCTCGTGCTGCACGACCACCGCACCAACGAGACCTTCGTGCCGATGCAGCATCTCGACGAGTCGTCCGCGTCGTTCGAGGTGTTCAACTCGCCGCTCTCCGAATACGCGTGCGTCGGCTTCGAGTACGGCTACTCGGCCGCTGCGCCGGAAGCGCTCGTCATCTGGGAGGCGCAGTACGGCGACTTCGCGAACGGCGCGCAGATCGTCATCGACCAGTTCATCTCGTCTGCGCTCTCGAAGTGGCGCGAGACGTCGCGGCTCACGCTGCTGCTGCCGCACGGCTACGAGGGCAATGGCCCCGAGCATTCGAGCGCGCGTCTCGAGCGCTTCCTGCAGCTCGCCGCGCAGGAGAACCTGCGCATCGTGAACTGCACAACCGCCGCGCAGTACTTCCATCTGCTGCGGCGCCAGGCACTCGACGTCGTTGCGCGGCCGCTCATAGTCGTCACGCCGAAGGGCCTGCTGCGTCTGAAGGACGCGACGTCGACGCTCGCCGAGCTTGCCGAAGGCTCGTTCCGGCCGGTGCTCGACGACATCGCGACCGACAAGGACGCAGCGCGGAGGCTCGTGCTCTGCGCCGGCAAGATCTACTACGACATCGCGGGGCACGAGGAGCGTGCGAACGCCGCGACTGTCGCCCTCGCGCGCGTGGAGCAGCTTTACCCGTTCCCGACCGAGGCCGTCCGCGAGCTGATCGCGTCGTACTCCTCACTCGACGAGGTCGTGTGGGCGCAGGAAGAGCCGCAGAACATGGGGCCGTGGCGCTCGATCCGCCATCGCCTCGAAGAGGCGTGCGCCGGCCGTCCGCTCCGCTTCGTCGGCCGCCCGTGGCGTGCGAGCCCGTCCGAGGGCTACCCGACCGCGCACCTGGTCGAGCAAGACCGCATCGCGCGCGCCGCGCTTACGTAGGAAGCGCTACTTCTTCCGCGCGCGCTGCGCGGCCATCACGTTCTTCGCGACGCGCGGGCCGTGCTTCCGTGCCTGCTTGAAGATCCAGCGGCGCTGCCTTGGCGGCACGCGGCGCCAGAGATCGAACAGTGTCAGTGCGGCGCCGAACGCTCCGGTGCGGCTGTTGAGTTTGAGGCGGGGCATGCCCCCATTGTTACCGGTTGTGGCCGTGCCCGCGTCCGTGACCATGACCGTCGTGATCGCGATCGTGATCGTGCGGCGGCGGGTCGGGCACTGGCACCGGCACTGGCACCGTCGTCGTGCCGGTCGTGGTCGCCGGGCCCGCGATCTGCTCCAGCGGATCGGCGACGCTCACGGTCGCCGTTGCGCTCGCGGTCGTGGCCGGCGTGGTGGGCGCGGGTGCGGGCGCGGGCGCGGCGGGAGCCGGCTTCGGCGCGAGCGGCTGCACCGGCACGCGCGGGCGGCTGATCCGCTTCGCCGAGACGAGCGGCGTGTGAGCCACCCGTTTCGGCGCCGTGGTGTGATGCGCGGCCGGCCTCGGTGCGGGGACGACCGCCGGGGCGATCGGCGCAGCGGCGAACTGGACGGCGGGAGCGGCATGGTGGACGACCACGACGGGGCGCTTCTGCGGCTTCGGCTTCTTCGGAAGCGCGATGTGGACGGGCTGGGCCGGCAGCGTCGCCGGCAACGCCAGCGGCTGCCCATGGGGCGCCGTTCCGAGGATCTTCCCCGGAATGAGCGCCATGGCCGCCACCACTGCGCAAATCAGTGCCCCCGCCGCAGCCTGCGCCCACAAAGGCTTCAAGGAGCTCCTCCATTTCGCCGACAACGAATGGTAGTAGATGCTGTATCGGCAGCAGCTGGGGGGTTCTTGAGCACTTTTTCGAGCTTCAAGGTCAAACTGGTCGTCTGGTTCGCGCTGCTGGCGCTGCTGCCGCTTGCCGTGGCATTCTACGAGTACGGTCGGCTTGAGCAGCGCAGCGAGGCGCGGCGCGCGGACACCGCGCTCGAGGGCGACCTCCGCGCGGCGCTCACCGGCTACACCGCCCAGGTCGACGCAGCGACCGTCGAGGCGGAGCAACTCGCAGCGCAGACTTCACTGCAGTCAGCGATCCGCGCGCACAACCGCCGCGACCTTGCGCGCGCGCTGCGCGGCCATCCGCACGCCGGGGTGACCGCGGGTGCGATTCATGTCGGCGCGCACGGTGGGCGTTCCGTCTCCGTGATCGCAGGCGGACGCGTGGTCGGACGCGTGAGCGTCGCTGTCCCACTCGACCGCGCGTTCCTACAGCGCCTCTCAGCGGTGATCCCCCCGGGCGACATGCTCCGGTTGCGCGGCACGCCGGTTCCGCGCGGCTACCGCACGCTCAGCGGCGGGCCGTTCATCGCGCTCACACCGACTCGCGCGATCAAGGCGACGGCGAACCGCTCGCTCGAGTTGCTCGGCACCGTGCTCGTGGCGTTGCTCGTCGCAATGGGAATCGCCACGTACCTCGTCGGCAGCAGCACGGTCGTCATGCCGCTGCGCCGGCTCGCTCGCGCAGCGCAGTCACTCGCGCAGGGCGACCTCGACCAGCGTCTGCCGGTGCAGGGCCGGGACGAGTTCGCGCGCGTCGCCCAGGCATTCAACGAGATGGCGTTCGAGCTCGAGCAGGAGCGCGCGCGGACGCGGGCGGCGCGCGCACGGTTCGGAGCCGCGCTTGCGGCCACGCTGGAGCCGGCGGAGCTGCTGAGCATCGCCGTGGCGACTGCGGTCGAGGAGACGAACGCTGCCGGCGGGATGATCGAGCGGCCCGACGACGTCATCGCGCGTGTCGGCCGGCCGGAGGAGGGCAAGGAGCGCATCGCGTTCCCCTTGCGCGCAGGCGCCGTGGACTTCGGCTCCCTCGTCCTCACCGGCGACGCGTTCGACGCCGACCACGTCGAGACGGCCGCCGCGCTCTCCGCGCAGGTGACGATCGCACTCGAGAACGCGCGGCTCCACGGGATCGTGCAGCGGCAGGCGCTGCTCGACGGGCTCACCGGGCTTGCGAACCGTCGCGGCGTCGAGGAGAAGCTCCGCGCCGAGGTGGCGCGCGCCCGCCGCTTCGACGATCGCGTGTGCCTCGTGCTTGCCGATCTCGACGACTTCAAGAGCGTGAACGACTCCTTCGGCCACCCGGCCGGCGACGAGGCGCTGCGGCTGTTCGCGGCGACGCTCGCCGCGACGGTGCGCGAGATGGACGTCGCTGCGCGGTGGGGAGGCGAGGAGTTCGCCCTCGTTCTGCCTGGCACCGACGCGGAGGGTGGAGTCCGCCTGGCCGAGCGCGCCCGGGCGGCCCTCGAGCAGTGCACGCTGCGGGTCGACGGGCGCGAAATGCGGCTCACAGCCAGCTTTGGCGTTGCCTCGCTGCCCCCTGGCGACGGCATCGAAGACCTGGTCAATGCGGCAGATGCAGCGCTTTATGAGGCAAAGCGCACAGGCAAAAATCGGGTGATGGTCTAAAATCCCGATGGGAGAGTGAATGGCGTCAGAGGAGGACTTCATGCCCGTTGAGACTCCGTCGCTGTTTTCGCAGGTGATCCAAGACCACCTGGAGTTGAAGCGACGCAATTCCACGCTCGAGCACGAAATGCCGCTCGAGCGCTACATGAGTGACGACCCGTTCGAGAACCACCCGCTCTTCAAGACCGAGGAGCAGGCGCGGATCGAAGACACGATGGACGGCGTGAAGTCGATCGTCGACGAGGAGACGTCGCTGGACTGGCCCGTGGACGAGACGTTCGTCGAGCGCCCGGTTGCGCCGGACCCCGACGCGACGCAGGAGTCGGCGGTCGTCGACCCCGACCAGCCTTCGGACGAGAACCTCTGGTCGCGCTCACGCGACTTCGACTGGGGGGATTAGCCGCTAAGGGACCGTCAGGTGGTCCCACAGGTTGTTCATCAGCTGCTTCATGGGCCAGATCGTCACCGAGCCCATGAAGTTCAGCGCGCCCGCCGCGAAGACCTTCGCGCCATTCGGTAGCTCGTAGTACGTCATCTCGGCCGTGCGGCCGGGACCGAGCAGGTCCGGGATCGACGCAACGGGGATCGTCCCGGGAGGGGAGGCGGCGGCGGTGCCGTCGATCTCGATGCCGAAGCCGCCGACCTCGCCGCCGAACGTCGATCCGTCGGTGAGCCCGGTGCCGGCCCAGAGCCACGGCACGAGGCTTGCGTTCTCGACGGTGTACGAGCCGCGGCGCTGGCCGTTGTCGTTCGCGCGGTACTGCGCTCCGATCAGCCCTGCCTCGGGTCGTCCGTCCTCGCGCCACTCACCGAGCTTTTCGATCGTGCGCCCGTCGTTCAGCTCCCGGATCTGCCAGAAGAAGTTGTTCGCGGAGAGGAACATCAGGTTGCCGCCGAGATCGCGGTAGCGCTGCACGACGTCGTACTCCTGCGCGGTGACGTACTCCTCGTGCCCTTCGAAGATGACCGCGTCGTACGCTTGCGCGAGCTCGTCGCCGTTCAGCTGGTCGAAGTCGGAGTCGCCGATGAACTCGACCTTGCGGCCGCCCCAGTACAGCCAGTGCAGGAACGGCAGGTCGTAGCGGTAGTAGCGGGGAGGCACGCCGCGCGCGATGTACGTGCGGCCGAGATCGACGATGCGATTCGGCACGCCCGCGTACCACGTGTCTCCGTAGCCGTTCGCGTCGACGTCCTCGAAGTTGTACGCCTGCCAGGTGTTCGTCGGCAGCACGACGAGCACGCGGCTCGTCGCGCCGAGCACTGCGGGATGCACGACGAACGGCGCATAGCCGATGCGGCCGTCGGCACCGCCGAACTGCAGGTAGTAGAGGCCGCTCGGAAGGTTGGGGATGCGGAACGTGACGGTGTGCTGCTGGTCGCGCCAGCGCGCCCACTGCAGCGTTCCCGCGAGCGAGTTCGGCACGAGCACGCCGCCGAACTGGTTGTCCGCGTAGACGATGTATTTCTCGGGCCCAGCCTGGAACAGCTGGTACGAGAGCACCGGCTCGTCGGTCGCGATGTGCACGGTCGCGAGCTGTCCCGGTGCGTAGCTCGTGCGCGTGAACCCTGCGTCGATGCCCTGGAGGCGGACGACCAGCCCGCGCGGGTACTTCCCGACCCGCGCGTTCGGCGCGCCGTAGACGACCATGTGCCCCTTCGCGTCGACGACGGTCATGCGGATGAGGTACGTGCGCGGGTTGAGGTTCGCCGCAGGTGCCCACGTCATCGTGTGCTTGCCCGCGGGGAGCGACTCGGTGAGCGAGTACACCGTGCTCGCCGGCACCTTCACAGTGCGCGTCACGTCCATCGTCACCTTCGCCGGTGCGCTCAGCGTGAAGTGGATGTTCGCCGCGTCGCGGAAGCCGTCGCCATTCGGGCTGACGGTGGCGATCTCGGCGCCGTCGCCGGCAAACGGGACAGAGCCGTTGTCGACGCGAAGGTTCAGGAGCTGCGGCCCGCGCGTAGTCGCCGACCCGGCGGGCGCGGCGAGGATCAGCGCGGCCGCGGCGAGCAGGGCGATGCGGCGCACGGCGGAGCCAATGTACCCGCCGCTACTGCGTGCGCTGCTCGAGCTCGTTCGACTTGTGCGTCAGCGCCGCGAAGCCGGCCTGCATGAAGTCGTTCGCGCCGCCAGCTGCCAGCGTCCACGTGAGCAGTCGGCCGAAGCGCGGCGCGAGCACCTGCGACGTTCCGAGGCCCGCGGCGACCCACGTGCCGATGCAGCGGGAGCATGTGACGAGCTCCCCGATCGCCTGGCGCATGTCGCCCGTCTCCACAGGCTCCTCGCCGCCCTCGTGCGCGTCGCGCTCGACGAACGGCTCGCGCAGGAAGCTGGTCACCTCGTCGCGGCTGATCGTCCGTGCCGCCTTGAACGTCGCGAGGGCCAGCACGGCGAGGTCGAGCGAGTCGTAGTCGCCCATATCACGGTCGAGCAGCCGGGCGAGGGCGCCGGCCGTGGCGAGCCCGCCGGCGAACGTCCCCATGATCGTGGCGTATGCCCGGTACGGCGGTGTCGTCTGAGCAGTCATGGCGGTTACCCTGTCCCTGTCGTGCCGCCGTTGAAAACATCCACCGAGTACGTCCCGACCGGAGATCAGCCGCAGGCGATCGAGCTGCTGTCCGCGGGGCTGCGCGCGGGGGAGCAGTACCAGACCCTCCTCGGCGCGACCGGAACCGGCAAGACCGCGACGATGGCGTGGATCATCGAGCAGGTGCAGAAGCCGGCGCTCGTGATCGCGCACAACAAGACGCTGGCCGCGCAGCTCTGCAACGAGTTCCGCGAGTTCTTCCCGAACAACGCCGTCGAGTACTTCGTCTCGTACTACGACTACTATCAGCCCGAGGCGTACGTCCCGCAGGCCGACCTCTACATCGAGAAGGACTCCTCGCAGAACGACGACATCGCGCGGCTGCGGCTCGCAGCGACCTCGTCTCTCTTCACACGGCGCGACACCATCGTCGTCGCGTCGGTGTCGTGTATCTACGGGCTCGGCTCGCCGGAGGAGTGGCGCGACCGGCTGCTGTATCTCGAGGTGGGCGAGGAGCAGGACCGCGACGCAGTGCTGCGCAAGCTCATCGAGTCGCAGTACGTGCGCAACGACACCGTGCTCGGCCGCGGGCGCTTCCGCGTGAAGGGCGACATCCTCGAGGTGCAGCCGGCGAACATCGAGACCGCGTATCGCGTGTCGTTCTTCGGGGACGAGGTCGAGCAGATCACGCACTTCGACCCGCTGACCGGTGAGGTGTTCTCGAAGCTCGACAACCTCGCGATCTGGCCGGCGACGGAGTACGTCACGTCGAAGCCCACGATCGAGCGCGCTGTTGGAGACATTCGGGCCGAGCTCGAGGCGCAGGTGAAGAAATTCGAGTCGGAAGGCCGCATGCTCGAGGCGCACCGCATCCGGCAGCGCACCGAGTACGACCTTGAGCTGATGCAGGAGCTCGGCTTCTGCTCCGGCATCGAGAACTACTCGCGCATCCTCGAAG
>DASZBP010000159.1:0-5693 GCA_035943915.1 Gaiellaceae bacterium
TCTGCTGAACCCGCCGTCCGGCTGCCCGTTCCACCCGCGTTGCGAGTACGTCATGGACATCTGCCGGCGGGAGCTGCCCGAGCTCGAGGCCTCCACCTACGGCGTCGACCACCTCTTCCGCTGTCACCTCGACGACGAGACGCGCACGCGCACGTGGCAGCGCAAGCGGGCCCTCTACCTGAGCGAGGATGCAGCATGAGCGGCGAGCCGCTTCTCGCCGTCGAAGGCCTGGAGAAGCACTTCCCGGTCACCAAGGGCCTCGTGTTCCAGAAAGAGGTCGGTGCGGTCAAGGCCGTCGACGGCGTCAGCTTCACCGTCAATGCGGGCGAGACGCTCGGCGTCGTCGGTGAGTCGGGCTGCGGCAAGTCGACGATGGCTCGCTGCGTCGCGCGGCTGCTCGAGCCGACCGGCGGCAAGATCATCTTCGAGGGCCGCGACATCACACACCTCTCGCGCTCCGACATGCGCACGGTGCGCCGCGACATGATGATGGTCTTCCAGGACCCGTACGCCTCGCTGAACGCCCGCAAGCGCGTCGGCTCGATCATCTCCGAGCCGCTCGACGTCCACGGCATCGGCACCGACGCGGAGCGCAAGCGCCGCGTGCAGGAGCTGCTCGAGATCGTCGGCCTGAACCCGGAGCACTACAACCGGTTCCCGCACGAGTTCTCCGGCGGCCAGCGGCAGCGCATCGGAATCGCGCGCGCCCTGGCGATCAACCCGAAGCTGATCATCTGCGACGAGCCGGTCTCGGCGCTCGACGTGTCCGTGCAGGCGCAGATCCTCAACCTGCTGAAGGACCTGCAGGGCGAGTTCGGCCTCACCTACATCTTCATCGCGCACGACCTCAACGTCGTCCGTCACATCTCCGAGCGCGTGATGGTCATGTATCTCGGCCAGGCCGTCGAGGTCGGGTCCCGCGACCAGCTCTACCGCGAGCCGAAGCACCCGTACACGGGCGCCCTGCTCTCGGCGGTGCCGATCGCCGATCCGAAGCTCGGCCGCCAGCGTCGCCAGATCGTGCTCGAAGGGGACGTGCCGAGCCCGCTCAACCCGCCGACCGCCTGCCACTTCCATCCGCGCTGCCCGCGCTTCGTCGACGGCAAGTGCAACGTCGACGAACCGTTCCTCCGCTCCGTGGGCGGGCCCGGCCATGAGGCCGCGTGCCACTTCCCGCTCGAGCGGTGGCCGATGGACGAGGCGGAGATCCGGCACGTCGGCACGCCTGTCGGCGCCGCGGACTAACCTGAACAACGCGGTCCTGAACGCGCTCACGACGCTGCGGGCCGCGGCGCGGCGCTTCTCGATCATCCTCGGCGGGATCCTCGTCGGGGCGGGGGTGCCCGGGTTGTTGTTCGGCCTCGCGCTCGGCGCGAGCGCCCGCCGGTCGCTGTCCCTCACCTACTACTGCGTCGGTGCGGCCCTGCTCGTCGGCACGGTCGTCACGGGTGTGAAAGGCCCGTTCCGGGCCGAGTACAAGACGGAGCCAGGCCCACTGGGCCGCCTCGTCGCCCCGCGGAACCTGCGCAAGGCGACGATGGAGGAGCGGATGGACGGCCAGCGCCTCGCGCTCTTCCTGTTCGTGATCGGGATCATCGTCCTCGCCATCGGCGCGGCCTTCGATCCCGTGCATAACAACTACTGATCAACCCCCCGCATCGGGGATCTCCCTAACCATCGCGCGCGGGTAACGTCAAAGACAGTGATGACCAGCGCAGCTTGTGACCGTGCCCGTGCCTGGGTCTCCCTCGATCTCGACGGCGGCCTTTCCACGTTCGAAAAGCGCCTGCTCGACAGGCACCTCGACGCGTGCGGCGAGTGCCATGCCTTCGCCGACGATGCGGCCCTGCTCACGCTGCAGCTGCGTGCTGCGCCGCTCGAGCCCGCGCACGTCACGGTCGCGCTCCCGCGTCGCGGCGGCTCGCTCGTCTCGAGCGCGCTCGCCGGAGTGGGGGCGGCAGCCGCCGTCGCAGCCGCGGCCGTGCTCGCGTTCGGGGCCCATTCCGGGTCGAGGACGCCGCGCGTCACGTCGTCCGGCCAGCTCGCTTCGGGTCTCGCCGTGCTGACGACGAATGCCGACGCCCTGGGCGTCCCGCAGCACGAGCTGCCGAAGGCCTCGCCGCGCATCGTGACGTCGGTCCGCGGCACGTTCGGCATCCCGGTCTAGCAGAGCCGTCGGCAGCCGAGCACCGCAAGAGCGCCGGAGTGCGCGCTCGCTCAGATGGTCGCGCCGGCGCCTAGTTCGGCGCGAGCGGGACGGGCGGGCGCCAATGCGGCTCCCAGTAGCTCACGAGCCACTTGCCGTCCTTTTTCTTCAGGCCGATGTAGAAGTCGAGGTGCGGCCGGACGCCGCTCCCCTTCTTCGCCACGAGGTCGACCTCGGCGAGCATCGACGTCTGGTACGAGTAATCGACGACGAACTGCGCGTCCTTCGCGTTGTTCGCGGGGTAGTCGATCACCGGGATGTTGCCGGTGTCCCACGACTTCCGGGTCATGCGGCCGCGGAGGTCGACGTGGACGAGCGGCCACGCTGCATCCACGTTCTGGCGAAGAACGGCCGTCTCGATGAACTTGCGCGCTGTCGCGAGCGCCTGCGGCGAGACCGGCACCTTCTTCTCAGGCTTGATCAGCTGCGCCGGATTGGTCGAGATCGGCGAAGTGAAGGCATTCCCCGTCCCGCGGAAGACGACCAGCGAGATGAACGCCGCTGCGCCGATCACGAAGATGAGGACGCTCCCGATCAGGATCCGCTTCTGGTTCTTCGGTGAGTTGAAGAACCCAGGAGCCTGGCGGGGCATAGGGGCCTGAACCGTTTTCTCAGCCATACCGCTTGAGACTACGGTAGCAATCGGTTTGTTAGATCGCGGTTTGCGATCAGGCCGATCTATGCGACCGGAGTGCGGTCGCGCTCGTCGCTCTTGCGCAGCGCCGGCAGTTCCCGCGTCCGGCCCTCCGCGGCGGCCTGCCGGCGCCAGCGGCGGCGCCGGACGAGGATCCCGATGCCGATTCCGAGCGGTACGAGGACGAGGAAGCCGACGAGGACGCCGATCAGGGTCGTCAGCCAGGTGCGGCTGAGCACCGCGTGCGTGGACGGCTCCGCCTTCGACGATGCGCCCGCCGCGAAGTCCTTCGGGCCCACCTCCTGGAAGCCGTTGTGAGGCTTGGCCATGATCGCGGTCGTGTAAATGGTGTCGACGAGCCAGCGGCCGTGCAGCTTCACGAGGGCGCCCTGGAACACCCACTGGCTGGCGCCGTGGCCCTTGCGGGGGTTCACGAGCACGCTGTATTCGACCTGGGTCGGCGTCGCGTCGAGAACGCGCCAGCCGTGGTAGGTCGTGTAGACGGCGGGGAACTCGGGCACCGCCATCGTGCCTTTGCGCCATTGCGCCAGCGACGAGTCGACGCGCAGCGACGGCCCGGCATACGCCCAGGCGACCTCCGGGTTCTTGCGGTTGAGGGCGTTCGGGATGAAGGCGTCGAACGCCTTGTCGATCAGCTTGCGGTCGGCGGGGGCGACGTGCCTGCTCGTCTTGGCGACCAGCTGCGCCTTCCCCTCCTTGCCCGACGGCGTCGGGTCGGGCGGGTGCGTGCTCGGAAGCAGCGTGAAGATGCCGGTGATCAGCAGTGCGGCGCCTGCGGCAGAGCCGAGGACGATGACGCGCCGGCGGCGCCGCGGCGAAGTCGGCAGCAGCCCCATGCCCGCGACACTAGCAACCTCCCTGGTGGTGGTGACAAACCGGTCGCGCGTTCATCCCGTATTGGGATAACGTGACGACTGTGACATGGGGGTTGCGTCTGCTCGTGGTGCTCGCAGCCGCGGTGCTCGTCTCGACCGCGCTGGCGACGGATCAGCGCACGTACCGCCGCGTCGTCTTCATCGCCGTCATCGGCCAGGGCACCGTCACGAGCAAGCCGGCGGGCCTCACCTGCCCCGGTCACTGCCGCGCAATCTTCCTGAAGGACCAGCACCTCAAGATGATCGGGCACCCGGCCCCGGGCTGGAAGCTCGTGAAGTGGTCGGGCTCGTGCATCGGGAAGCTCTCGAGCTGTGGCTTCTGGATCGCCGACTCCCACGACTGCGCCAACGGGATGTGCCCGATCGGGGCGTTCGGCGAGCACGTGACCTTCGCCCGAACAGCTACAACAAGCTGACAGTGCTGCCCAGCCCCGTCTCCTCGTACGTCTGAGGCCTCGATCACGCCGACCGTGTGTCGGCCGCGTTGAAACGAGCAGAGCTCCGTTGGCACCAGCCCCGGCGCGAGCGTTTCGCTAATCTGCGGCTGCCCGGCCCGCTGGCGCGCGCGATTCGCGCCTGGCGGCAGGACAACATTCCGTCAACCGCGCCCCTTCAGGAGCTTTAGATCGTGGCCGAGAACACTGGAAAGCTGCTCGAGATCAAGGGCGTCGTCGTCGACGCCGTCTTCCCCGACCAGCTGCCGTCGATCTACTCGGCGCTGCGGATCACCCGCCCCGACGGCGAGGACCTGATCGCGGAGGTGCAGCAGCACCTCGGCGACGACCGCGTTCGCGCGGTCGCCATGGACGCGACCGACGGCATCCCGCGTGGAGCCAAGGTCGTCGACACCGGCAAGCCGATCTCGGTGCCGGTGGGCGATGTCACGCTCGGCCGCGTCTGGAACGTGCTCGGCGACCCGGTGGACGACAAGGAGCCCGCGCCGGCCGATGCCGAGCGCTGGTCGATCCACCGCGATCCGCCGGCGTTCGCCGACCTCACGCCGAAGGTGGAGATTTTCGAGACGGGCATCAAGGTCATCGACCTGATCGCGCCGTACGTGCGTGGCGGCAAGATCGGCCTCTTCGGCGGCGCCGGGGTGGGCAAGACGGTGCTCATTCAGGAGCTGATCCACAACATCGCGCGCGAGCACGGCGGCGTGTCGGTGTTCTCCGGCGTCGGCGAGCGCACGCGTGAGGGCAACGACCTGCTGCTCGAGATGACGGAGTCCGAGGTCATCGACAAGGTCGCGCTCGTCTACGGCCAGATGAACGAGCCGCCGGGCGCCCGCCTGCGCGTCGGGCTGTCCGGCCTGACGATGGCGGAGTATTTCCGCGACCAGGGCCAGGACGTGCTGCTCTTCATCGACAACATCTTCCGCTTCGTGCAGGCCGGCTCCGAGGTCTCCGCGCTGCTCGGCCGCATGCCGAGCGCCGTCGGCTACCAGCCGACGCTCGCCACCGAGATGGGGCAGCTGCAGGAGCGCATCACCTCGACGAACAAAGGCGCAGTCACGTCGGTGCAGGCGATCTACGTGCCTGCCGACGACCTCACCGACCCGGCGCCCGCGAACACGTTCGCGCACCTCGACGCCACGACCGTGCTCTCGCGCGCGATCGTGGAGCAGGGCATCTACCCGGCAGTGGATCCGCTCGACTCGACGTCGCGCGCGCTGCAGCCCGGCATCGTCTCGGAGGAGCACTACGCGGTCGCGACGCAGGTGCAGGAAGTGCTGCAGCGCTACAAGGACCTGCAGGACATCATCGCGATCCTCGGCATCGAGGAGCTCTCGGACGAGGACCGGCTGACGGTGTCGCGTGCGCGGAAGATCCAGCGCTTCCTTTCGCAGCCGAACTTCGTCGCCGAGCAGTCCACCGGCACGCCCGGCCAGTACGTGAAGCTCGAGGACACCGTGCGCGGCTTCCGCGAGATCCTCGAGGGCAAGCACGACGAGCTGCCG
>DASZBP010000160.1:0-33659 GCA_035943915.1 Gaiellaceae bacterium
GGGGGATTCTTGAGCGCCGTCACGGCCCTGGTTGCCGACGACCACCCGGCCGTGCTGGAGGCGGTGGCCAGCTTCCTGCAGGCCGCCGGCCTGGATGTGGTCGGCCGCGCCCGGGACGGGGAGGAGGCGCTCGAGCTGATCGAGCGGCGCCGGCCTGACGTCGTGCTGGCCGACCTGCGGATGCCGAAGCTCGGCGGGATCGAGCTCGCACGGCGGCTGAAGGAGCTCCGCAGCCCGGTTCCCGTCCTGCTCTACACCGGGTACGGCGACCGGGCGCTGCTCCTGGAGGCGCTCGACGTCGGCGTCGCCGGGTTCGTGCTGAAGGAGGCGCCGCTCGAGGACCTCGTCCGCGCAGTCCAGGTGGTCGCCGAGGGCAGGACCTACATCGATCCGGTGCTCGCGGGCTCACTCGCCGCGTCGGCGGGCGAAAGGGTGACGCAGCTGACCCAGCGCGAGCGGGACGTGCTTCGGCTGCTGGCCGACGGGCTCTCGAACGAGGAGATCGGCAAGCGGCTCTTCATCGCCGCGGAGACAGTGCGGACGCACCTGCGCAAGGCGATGGACAAGCTCGGAGCCGACACGCGGACGCAGGCGGTCGCGGTCGCGCTGCGCGAGCACCTTATTTCTTAGGGGCGGCGGCCTCGCAAGAGGTCTGTGGCTCGCCTTCGCAGCAGCCAAGCTTGAAACGGCAGCGCGAGCACTGCCAAGTCCCGTGCCGCCACTCCATGTCGGCGCTGCAGCGCCAGCACTTCTCGACTTCGGCCATCTACGCAGGGTAAGAAATGCATGCGGATGTTCGATGTCGCAGCCGAGTCGTACGACCGGTTCATGGGGCGCTACTCGCAGCTCCTCGCGCACGAGTTCGCGGACTTCGCTCACGTTGCGGGAGGCTCGGCGCTCGATGTGGGCTGTGGGCCCGGGGCTCTGACGCGGATCCTGGTCGAACGCGCGGAGCGGGTCGCCGCCGTCGACCCGTCCGAGTCGTTCGTCGCGGCGGCGCGCGAGCGGTTCCCAGGCGTGGACGTGCAGCGGTCGACCGCTGAGCAGCTGCCGTTCCCCGACGACGCCTTCGACGTCGCGCTCGCGCAGCTCGTCGTCAACTTCATGGGTGACCCGGTCGGCGGCATCCGCGAGATGGCCCGCGTCACGCGTCCCGGCGGCACGATTGCCGCCTGCGTATGGGACCTAGCGGGCCGGCGGTCGCCGATGTCGACGGTCTGGACGGTCCTCAATCGCTTCGGCTTCGAAGGAGAGGGGCGTCTCCCGGGTGCCTACGCAGGAAGCCTCTGCGACATCTTCGTGGAGGCGGGCCTCGCCGACGTCGAGGAGGGTGAGGTGGTAGCCGAGCGGCAGCACGCAAGCTTCGACGAGTGGTGGGAGCCGTTCACCCACGGGGTCGGCCCGGTCGGGCAGGCGCTGGCGAGCCTCGACCCAGGGCAGCGCGAAGAGGTCGTCGCGGAGACGCGGGCCGCGGTGGGCGAGCCACCGATCCGCATCCGCGCTGTCGCCTGGGCGGCGCGCGGCCGCGTCGGCTGAACACGGCGGCTAAAATGCGCGCGCTTGGCGGCGTAGCTCAGCTGGTTAGAGCGTCGGACTCATAACCCGAAGGTCGGTGGTTCGAGCCCACCCGCCGCTATCAGCCGCGCTCGCCGATTTACTCGGCGAGCGCTCTCCGCCAACAGTCTCAACCGCGCAGAAATGCATTCCCGCTACACTTCTGCGGCTCCTGGGCGGTGCGTCAGCATGCCCGGGGTTCCTTACCGAGACCAGAGAGAGATATGGCCAAGACCGGAGTCAGAGTTGCGATCACGCTCGCCTGTACGCAGTGCAAGCGCCGCAACTACCAGACAAAGAAATCGAAGCGCAACACGCCTGACCGCGTGGAGTTCTCGAAGTACTGCCGCTGGTGCGGCTCGCACACCGCGCACCGGGAGACCCGCTAGCGCCATGGCCGAGATCCGCTCCGGCCGGGGCGCCGACCGGCGCCTCCAGCGTCAGCAGGCAGCAGCCGCGCGGCCGCAACAGCCGCAGCGCGCCGCCTCGCCGAATGAGGAGCGGAAGCGGCGGAACTTCGTCGCGGAGTCCTGGTCGGAGCTCAAGAAGGTCGAGTGGCCCGGTCAGAGCCAGGTCATGCAGGGGACGTTCGTCGTGATCGTCGCGTGCGTCGTGGTGGGGCTCTTCCTGTACGCGAACGACCAGGTGTGGAGGCAAGTAGTCACGAAGGTCCTGCTGGGCCAGTAACGAGGAGTCGAATGTTCCGCTGGTACGTCGTCAACACCTATTCCGGCCATGAGAACAAGGTCAAGGCCAATCTCGAGCACCGCATCGAATCGATGGGGCAGCGTCAGCGTTTCCGCCGCGTCGTCGTCCCGACCGAGCAGGTGATCGAGACGAAGGACGGCCAGAAGGTGCAGATCGAGAAGCGGATCCTGCCCGGCTACGTGCTCGTGAACATGGATCTGAACGACGAGGCCTGGACGGTCGTGAAGAACACGCCCGGCGTCACCGGCTTCGCGGGCCCCGGCGGCAAGCCGGTGCCGATCCCGCAGGGCGATGTCGACCGCATCCTCAAGACGGGTGCAGCAGCGACGGGCGAGCGCCCGCGCGCGCAGGTCGAGTTCTCCCTCGGCGAGTCGGTCAAGGTCACGTCCGGCCCGCTCTCCGACTTCGACGGCGAGATCGTCGACGTCAACCCCGATCAGCAGAAGCTCAAGGTGCTCGTAGACATCTTCGAGCGCCAGGTTCCGGTCGAGCTCGGCTTCGACCAGGTGAAGAAGCTCGACTAGAAAGGCGTCATGGCGAAGAAGGTCCTCACACTCATCAAGCTCCAGATCCCCGGCGGCCAGGCCAACCCGGCGCCGCCGGTCGGCCCTGCGCTCGGCCAGCACGGCGTGAACATCATGGAGTTCTGCAAGGCGTTCAACGCGCAGACTGCGCAGGAGAACGGCCGCATCATCCCGGTCGAGATCACGGTCTACGAAGACCGCAGCTTCGACTTCATCACGAAGACGCCGCCGGCGGCCGTTCTGATCAAGGAGGCGCTGCGGCTCGAGAAGGGATCGCCGGAGCCGAACCGCAACAAGGTCGGCAAGCTCACGAAGGATCAGCTCCGCTCGATCGCCGAGGCGAAGCTGCAGGATCTGAACGCCCGCGACGTCGAGCAGGCGATGCTCGTCATCGCCGGCACCGCGCGCAGCATGGGCGTGGAGGTGGAGCGGTAATGGCGCTGCACGGGAAGCGGTACCGCCAGGCCCGCGGCGCAGTCGACCGCGAGCAGATGTACTCGCCCGTCGAGGCGATCCGTCTGCTCAAGGACGCACCGGCCGCGAAGTTCGACGAGACCGTCGAGGTGCACATGAACCTCGGGCTGAACGTCCGCCACGCGGACGAGCAGCTGCGCGGGACGATGATGCTCCCGCACGGCACCGGCCGCGAGCAGCGTGTCGCCGTCTTCGCCGAGGGCGACAAGGCCCGCGAGGCGCAGGACGCAGGCGCTGACGTCGTCGGCGCCGCCGATCTTGCGAAGCGGATCGAAGACGGGTTCACCGACTTCGACGTCGCGATCGCGACGCCCGACCAGATGGGCGTCGTCGGCCGGCTCGGCCGGGTGCTCGGCCCCCGCGGGCTGATGCCGAACCCGAAGACCGGCACCGTCACGTTCGACGTGGCGAAGGCCGTCAAGGACGCGAAGGCCGGCAAGCTCGAGTACCGCACCGACCGCGGCGCGAACGTCCACATCGCGATCGGCAAGAAGAGCTTCGACGAGCGCCAGCTCGTCGAGAACTACGCTGCGCTGATCGACGAGATCGTCCGCGCGAAGCCGTCCGCGTCGAAGGGCCGCTACATCAAGAAGATCACGCTCACGTCGACCATGGGGCCGGGGATCCACGTCGATCCGCTGCGCACCCGCGGGATCGTCGAAGAGCTCGAGGGTTCGGAGGCCGTTGAAGTAACGGCCTAAGACAGAGCCCGTCGCCAGAGACAGGAGGCAGCCGCTGATGCGGCGGAAGCCCTCCCGAGGCGGCCTCCTGGGAAGTACCTGGTTTCACCTCCCTCGAGCCCGCCGTCGTGCGGGCTCATTGCATGAAGAGGGAGGTGTAAATGCACAAAGAGGACAAGGAACGCGTGGTCGCCGAGCTGACGGAGAAGCTCCGCACGGCGGAAACGCTGATCGTCGCCGACTACCGCGGCCTGACCATGCCCCAGATCGACGCCCTGCGGGGCAAGCTGATCGAGAACGGGGCACGGCTCTCGGTCGTCAAGAACACCCTCACGCGGCGTGCGGCCGAGGCCGCCGGCGCGGATGCGCTGCTGGCGCTGCTCGAGGGGCCGTCGGCGATCGCCTTCATCGAGGCCGACGGCGACGCCGTCGCCGTGGCGAAGGCGCTGGCCGACTCGGCCAGGGAGACGAAGGTCCTCGAGATCCGCGGCGGCGTCATGCAGGGCCGCGTGATCTCCGGATCCGACGTGGTGGAGTTCTCCAAGCTCCCGCCGCTCGAGATCCTGCGCGGCCAGGTGCTCGGGGCGATCATCGCTCCGCTCAGCGCCATCGCCGCGCTCGTGAACGCACCGCTGCAGAACCTCTACGGGCTGATCGACGCCCGCATCGAGCAGCTGCAGGCGCAGGGCGCCACGGAAACTACGGAAACCGTGTCTGACACCGAGGTGTCGGACACCCCCGAATCTCAGGAGGAGAACGAAGATGGCGGCAGTTGACACTGTTTTCGAGCAGCTCGGGACGATGACCGTCCTCGAGCTGGTCGAGCTGAAGAACAAGATCGAGGAGGAGTGGGGCATCACCGCCGCCGCTCCGGTTGCGGCCGCAGCCCCGGCGGGCGGCGGTGGCGGCGAGGCCGCAGCGGAGGAGAAGACGGCGTTCGACGTCGTCCTCACCGCTGCCGGTGGCCAGAAGATCCAGGTCATCAAGGTCGTCCGCGCGATCACCGGTCTCGGCCTCAAGGAGGCCAAGGACCTCGTCGACTCGGCTCCGAAGCCCGTCAAGGAGGGCGTGAACCAGGAGGAAGCCGACTCGATCAAGGCGCAGCTGGAAGAGGCCGGCGCCTCCGTCGAGGTCAAGTAAGCCCGAGCTCCAGGTGCCAGGCACCGGCGAAAAGCCGGTGCCTGGCACGTTTTGCTACCTTTCTCTGCTCGGCCCGACGGGCCCTCGCCGCGCTTGCGGCTGGAGGGCCACCTTCACTAACATGGAGGGTTGCGCCGACATCCGGACACCCACCGCTTTTGCACGCCTTTTTCTCTGCTTCGCCCCTCATTCCGTAGCCAGTAAGGGAGGCTGTTCTTCTTGGCCCAAACGGTCACAGCGCCTCGCGCGCGCAAGTCGTTCTCGCGTCTCAAGCACGTTCTCGACCTCCCCAACCTGATCGATATCCAGCGGGAATCGTTCGATTGGTTCCTTCGCGAAGGCCTCAGGGAGACGATCGACGACATCTCGCCGATCGAGGACTACACCGGCACGCTCGCCGTGGAATTCGGCGAGTACCGCTTCGGCGAGCCGCAGTTCTCCATCCAGGAATGCCGTGAAAAGGACCTGACCTACCAGGCTCCGCTCTCGATGACCGTCCGGTTCGTCAACAAGGACACCGGCGAGATCCGCGAGCAGACGGTGTTCATGGGCGATTTCCCGATGATGACGGAGTGGGGCACGTTCATCATCAACGGCACCGAGCGCGTGATCGTCACGCAGCTCGTGCGGTCGCCGGGCGCCTACCTGATGGAGCCGAAGGACCCGACCAAGCAGGTCTTCACGGCGAACCTGATGCCGAGCCGCGGCTCGTGGCTCGAGCTCGAGATCGACAAGAAGGGCGTCGTCTACGCCCGCATCGACCGCAAGCGCAAGCTGCCGATCACCACGCTGCTGCGCGCCCTGCCGGCGGAGGACCCGACCACCGGGTTCGCCGTCGACACGTCGACGAACGAGGCGATCCTCGCGCTGTTCAACAACAGCCACTTCATCGAGAAGACGCTGGAGAAGGACCCGACCACGCGCGAGGAAGAGGCGCTGATCGAGGTCTTCAAGAAGCAGCGCCCGGGTGAGCCGCCGACGCTCGACAACGCGCGGAACCTCCTGCGCGCGCTGTTCTTCGACCCCAAGCGCTACGACCTGACGAAGGTCGGCCGTTACAAGCTGAACCAGCGCCTCGGCGTCGACGTCCCGGAGGACGTGCGCGTCCTGACGACTCAGGACATCCTCGCGCTCGTCCAGAAGCTCGTCGCGATGCCGCACGCGATCGGCCTCACCGACGAGTCGAAGGACTACGCGGCCGACGGCATCAGCATGAACCGCGACCCGATCCGCCAGGAGCTCGACGAGTACGAGCATTTCGGCAACCGCCGCCTGCGCACGACCGGTGAGCTGATCCAGGAAGCGTTCCGCGTCGGTCTCTACCGCATGGAGCGCGTCGTCCGCGAGCGCATGACGACGGAAGACGTCGACACGATCACGCCGCAGACGATCATCAACATCCGGCCCGTCGTCGCGGCGCTGAAGGAGTTCTTCGGCTCGTCGCAGCTGTCGCAGTTCATGCAGCAGACGAACTCGCTGGACGGCCTCACCCACCGTCGCCGCCTGTCGGCGCTCGGTGCCGGCGGCCTGACCCGCGAGCGCGCGCCGATCGAGGTGCGCGACGTGCACCCCACGCACTACGGCCGCATGTGCCCGATCGAGACGCCGGAAGGCCCGAACATCGGCCTGATCGGCTCGCTCGCGTCGATGGCGACCGTGTCGGAGTTCGGCTTCATCCAGACGCCGTACCGCAAGGTGCTGAACGGCAAGGTGACGGACGACATCGTCTACCTCGATGCTGCCGAAGAGGCGCAGTGGACGATCGCCCAGGCCTCGGAGCCGGTCGACAAGAACGGCAAGTTCGAGCACGACCACGTGACCTGCCGCTCGCCCGAGGGCGAGGCGGTCATCGCAACCGCGAAGGACGTCGACTTCATGGACGTCGCGCCGGCGCAGATCGTGTCGGTCGCGACCGCGATGATCCCGTTCCTCGAGCACAACGACGCCAACCGCGCGCTGATGGGCGCGAACATGCAGCGGCAGGCAGTGCCGCTGATGATCACGCAGGCGCCGCTCGTCGGCACCGGCGTCGAGCATCGCGCTGCCGTCGACTCGGGCGACGTCGTCGTCACGAAGAACGCCGGCACCGTCATCGACATCGACGCCGACAAGATCGTCGTCGAGGGCAAGGGCACGCGTGACGAGTACGACCTCACGAAGTTCATGCGGTCGAACCAGGGCACGCTGATCCATCACAAGCCGATCGTCCGCCTCGGCGACAAGGTCGCGAAGGGCGCCGTGCTCGCAGACGGCTCCTCGACCGACCACGGCGAGCTCGCACTCGGTGCGAACCTGCTCGTCGCGTTCATGCCGTTCGAGGGTTACAACTTCGAGGACGCGATCGTCATCTCGCAGCGGCTCGTGAAGGAAGAGGTGCTCACCTCGATCCACATTCACGAGTACGAGATCGACGCGCGCTCCACGAAGCTCGGCGACGAGGAGATCACACGCGACATCCCGAACCGCTCGGAGGAGTCGCTCCGCAACCTCGACGACCGCGGCATCGTCCGCGTCGGCGCCGAGGTCGGCTCGGGCGACCTGCTCGTCGGCAAGGTCACGCCCAAGGGCGAGACCGAGCTCACGGCCGAGGAGAAGCTGATCCGCGCCATCTTCAAGGAGAAGGCGCGCGAAGTCCGCGACACCTCGCTCAAGGTCCCGCACGGCGAGGGCGGCGTCGTCATCGACGTCAAGACGTTCTCGCGCGACAACGGCGACGACCTGAGCCCCGGCGTGAACGAGCTCGTCCGCGTCTACGTGGCGAAGAAGCGCAAGATCAGCGAGGGCGACAAGCTCGCCGGCCGCCACGGCAACAAGGGCGTCATCTCGAAGATCGTCGCCGAGGAGGACATGCCGTTCATGGAGGACGGGCGCCCGGTCGACATCATGCTCAACCCGCTGGGCGTCCCGAGCCGCATGAACATCGGCCAGATCCTCGAGACGCATCTCGGTTGGGCCGCCGCGCACGGCGTCTACGCCGACGGCGACGTCCAGCCGATGCAGGGTGCCGCCGGCCGCGTGATCAACGCGCCCAAGCCGACGCCGCTTGCGACGCCGGTGTTCGACGGCGCCACGACGCTCGACGTCGACGAGTCGCTGCTCAAGTGGGCGAGCGACAACGCGGACAGTCCGATCAAGATGGTCATCGACACGAAGGCCCCGATCGGCCGCCAGGCGTCCGGCAAGGTCCGCCTGTTCAGCGGCCGCACCGGCGAGCCGTTCGAGCAGGCCGTAACGGTCGGCTACATGTACATCCTGAAGCTGCTCCACCTGGTCGACGACAAGATCCACGCGCGCTCGACCGGCCCGTACTCGCTCGTCACGCAGCAGCCGCTGGGCGGCAAGGCCCAGTTCGGCGGCCAGCGCTTCGGCGAAATGGAGGTGTGGGCGCTCGAGGCGTACGGCGCCGCGTACACGCTGCAGGAGATGCTCACGATCAAGTCCGACGACACCGTCGGCCGCGTCAAGGCGTACGAGGCGATCGTCAAGGGCGAGAACATCGCCGAGCCGTCGATCCCCGAGTCGTTCAAGGTGCTCCTCAAGGAGATGCAGTCCCTCGCGCTCGACGTCCGCGTCGAGTCCGAGGAAGGCGCCGAGGTCGAGGTGCGCGAGGAAGACGACGAGCTGCTCCGCGCCGCGGAAGAGCTCGGCATCGATCTCTCGCCCGGCTCGCTCCGCGCCGCTGCACGCCAGCCAGACGCGCAGGAAGTCGAAGAGGGCCAGGACCGCGCCGACACCGAGGGCGAGATCCCGCTCCCGGCGGACGAGAGCCTGGAGGACCTCGACGCGATCGACCTCGGCGGTGACGACGACGACGACGAGGACGCAGAGCCCGTCGTCGCCGACGGCGAGTCCGAAATCGAAGACTAAGACGACGACCAGTTAAGAAAGAGGCGATTAGCAACTTGATCGACATCAACGAATTCGACGCGATCCGCATCGGTCTCGCATCGTCGAAGCAGATCCGCGACTGGTCGTCGGGCGAAGTCACGAAGCCGGAGACGATCAACTACCGCACGCTCAAGCCCGAGCGCGACGGCCTGTTCTGCGAGCGCATCTTCGGTCCGACGAAGGACTGGGAGTGCTACTGCGGCAAGTACAAGCGCGTCCGCTACAAGGGCATCATCTGCGAGCGCTGCGGCGTCGAGGTGACGCGGCAGAAGGTGCGCCGCGAGCGCATGGGTCACATCGACCTGGCGGCACCCGTCTCGCACATCTGGTTCTTCAAGGGCGTGCCGTCGCGCATCGGGTACCTGCTCGACATCGCGCCGCGCGAGCTCGAGAAGGTCCTGTACTTCGCGGCATCGATCGTCACGCAGGTCGACGTCGAGGCGCGCGCGAAGGACGTCAACGATCTCGAGGACAAGGTCAAGGCCGAGTCCGAGCAGATCTACGTCGATCGCGACGAGCAGCTCGCCGATCTCGAGAAGCGCCTCGCCCGCCGGCGTGCGTTCTTCTCGGAGAGCAAGGAGAAGGGCTTCGACGAGGACGACGACTTCTGGACCCGCGGTCTCGCGACCTGGGCCGAGGAGTCTGCGCTGCCGCCGCTCGAGGAGGCGCGCAAGCTCGTGTCGGGCCTGTTCATCGAGCTCGTCCCGCAGATCACGACCGAGGACGCGAAGAAGATCCGCGAGCTCGTTCGCAACGCCGCCATCCGCGACGACCGCAAGCTCACCCCGCGCGAGCTCGAGCAGGTCGCGTCGGCCGGCGAGCAGATCCTTGCGGCGATCGCACCGCTCGAGAAGGAGCTGGGCAAGGCGACGGGCGCCAAGAAGGGCGCGATCACGAAGCACATCCATCGCATCGTCGACGGCCTGCTCATGGGCGAGGACATCAGCGAGGACGACCAGCCGCTTGTCGGCGGGGTCGACTTCAAGAACCTCGACAAGGCACGCGATCTCGGCAACGGCCTGCTGAAGGACGTCGTCGACACGTGGGAGGACGGCCAGGACATCCGCGAGCTGACGAACGACCTCTGCCTGCGGACGGACGGCAAGATCACGAAGGAAGACCTCGACGCGCTGATCCAGTGGGCGCTGAAGGTCCGCGAGATGTACCTCGACATCGAGTCGCGCCGTGAAGACACGCGCGAGGCGGCGGTCGACTCCGTCCGCCGGCTCGAGCAGACGTGGCAGCTGTTCAAGGAGCTGGAGCCGAAGCTCGTTGTCAACGACGAGCAGCTGTTCCGCGAGCTCAAGGACCGCTTCGGCTCGCCGTACGGGTTCGGCGTCTACTTCCGCGGCGGCATGGGTGCTGAGTCGATCCGCGACCTGCTCCGCGACCTCGATCTGAACGCCGAGGCGAACTTCCTCCGCGACACGATCAAGACGTCGAAGGGCCAGAAGCAGCAGCGCGCGATCAAGCGCCTGAAGGTCGTCAACGCGTTCATCAAGTCGGAGAACCGCCCCGAGTGGATGATCCTCGAGGCCGTGCCGGTCATCCCGCCGGAGCTGCGCCCGATGGTGCAGCTCGACGGTGGCCGCTTCGCGACGTCCGACCTGAACGACCTCTACCGCCGCGTCATCAACCGGAACAACCGCCTCAAGCGGCTTCTGGACCTCGGCGCGCCGGAGATCATCGTCAACAACGAGAAGCGCATGCTGCAGGAGGCCGTCGACGCACTGTTCGACAACGGCCGCCGCGGCCGCGCGGTGACCGGTCCGGGCAACCGCCCGCTGAAGTCGCTCAGCGACATGCTGAAGGGCAAGCAGGGCCGCTTCCGCCAGAACCTGCTCGGAAAGCGCGTCGACTACTCGGGCCGCTCGGTCATCGTGGCCGGCCCGACGCTGAAGCTGCACCAGTGCGGCCTGCCGAAGCTGATGGCGCTCGAGCTCTTCAAGCCGTTCATCATGAGCCGGCTCGTCGAGCGGAAGTCCGTCCAGAACATCAAGGCGGCGAAGAAGTACGTCGACTCGATGACGCCCGAGGTCTGGGACGTCCTCGAAGAGGTGATCGCCGAGCATCCGGTGCTGCTGAACCGTGCACCGACGCTGCACCGTCTCGGCATCCAGGCGTTCGAGCCGATCCTGGTCGAGGGCAAGGCGATCCAGGTTCACCCGCTCGTCTGCCACGCGTTCAACGCCGACTTCGACGGCGACCAGATGGCCGTGCACCTCCCGCTGTCCGCGGAGGCGCAGGCCGAGGCGCGCATCCTGATGCTCTCGTCGAACAACATCCTGTCCCCGGCTTCGGGCCGCCCGCTGGCGACCCCGACGCAGGACATGGTGCTCGGCATCTACGCACTCACGTACGCGATCGCCGACCTGGCGACGACGGACGCGACGAAGCTCGACCCGCGTCCGCGCCGCTTCGACTCGGCCGACGAGATCGAGATCGCACTCGAGATGCGGGCCGTCGGCCTGCAGGAGCCGATCGAGTTCCGCTGGGCCGGTGAGCTTCATCTCACGTCGCCGGGCCGCGTGATCTTCAACTCCGCGGTGTACCGCGCACTCGACGAGCTGCTGCCGCCGGACGAAGAGCTCGAGTTCGACTTCATCAACCAGACGCTCGCGAAGGCAGACACCGATCGCTACGTCCTTTCGCTTGCGACCCGGTACGGCGCGCACACGCTTGCGCCGGTGCTCGACACGATCAAGACGCTCGGGTTCAAGTACGCAACCCGCGCCGGCGTGACGATCTCGAAGAACGACATCGTCATCCCGCCGGACAAGGAGAAGATCCTCAGCGGGTACGAGAAGCGCGTCGAGGAAGTGCATGCGCAGTACGACCGCGGCCTCATCACGGAGGACGAGCGTCATGAGACGATCGTCAACATCTGGACGGAGGCGACCGACGAGGTTGCAGCTGCGATGGAGGAGCACTTCGACGAGCTGAACCCGGTGTTCATGATGGCCAACTCCGGCGCCCGCGGATCGATGAAGCAGATCCGTCAGCTCGCCGGCATGCGCGGCCTGATGGCCAACCCGAAGGGCGAGATCATCGAGCGCCCGATCAAGGCCAACTTCATGGAAGGCCTGACGGTGCTCGAGTACTTCATCTCGACGCACGGCGCCCGCAAGGGCCTCGCCGACACGGCACTGCGCACCGCGGACTCGGGGTACCTGACCCGGCGTCTCGTCGACGTGTCGCAGGACGTCATCGTCCGCGAGGAGGACTGCGGGACCGACGACCACATCGCGCTCCCGATCCGGACGCAGGACGGGCTGAACAAGTCGCTGCTCGGCCGCGTGCTCGTCGACGACGTGTACAAGCCGCTCTCGTCCGGCAAGCCGGGCAAGACGCAGCTCGCCGAGAAGGGCGGCATCGTCACCGTCGCCATGCTCGAGGAGCTCGAGGCGGAGCTTGGCTCCGACTTCTCGCTTCCCGTGCGCTCGGTGCTCAAGTGCCGCGCCCAGTCGGGCGTGTGCATGGCCTGCTACGGCATCTTCCCGGCGACGGGCGAGATGACAGAGATCGGCGACGCGGTCGGCATCATCGCCGCGCAGTCGATCGGCGAGCCGGGCACGCAGCTGACGATGCGCACGTTCCACACCGGCGGTGTCGCCGGCGCTGACATCACGCACGGCCTGCCGCGTGTCGTCGAGATCTTCGAGGCGCGCAACCCGAAGGGCGCCGCGGTGCTCTCCGAGATCGGCGGCCGCATCGAGCTTGAGCTCACCGAGCGCGGGCCGAAGATCGCGGTCGTCCCGACGGAGCTCGGCAAGGACGGCGAGCCGCAGGATCCGGTGGAGTACCAGCTGCCGCGCCGCACGCGCCTGCTCGTCACGAACGGGCAGGTCATCGAGGCCGGCGACCCGCTGAACGAGGGCTCGCAGAACCCGGCCGAGAAGCTCGCGCTTAAGGGCTCGACGGAGACGGAGCTGTACCTCGTCGGTGAGGTGCAGAAGGTCTACAAGTCGCAGGGCGTCGAGATCCACGACAAGCACATCGAGCTGATCGTCCGGCAGATGCTGAAGAAGGTGCGCGTCGAGTCGAATGGCGACACCGATCTGCTGCCTGGTCAGCTCGTGGACAAGGTCGTGCTCGAGCGCGAGAACGGCAAGGCGAAGAAGGCCAAGAAGGATCTGGCGACGATCGAGCCGCTGATCCTCGGCATCACGAAGGCCTCGCTCGCCACGGAGTCGTTCCTCTCGGCTGCTTCGTTCCAGGAGACGACGAAGGTGCTCACCGACGCCTCGATCGAAGGCAAGGTCGACCACCTCCTCGGTCTCAAGGAGAACGTGATCATCGGCAAGCTGATCCCGGCCGCGACCGGTCTCAAGCGGTACCGGTCGATCGAGATCAGCCCGTCCGAGCCGATCGTCCGCTCGGGCTTCGAGCAGGACACGCTCCTGCAGGCGCTCGAGGAGATCGGCCAGGACGGCACGACCGAATTCAACGATCTCGACGTGAGCTTCGGCGGCGAGCCGGGCTCGAACGGGACGACGTCGCACGAAGCGGGGGAGGCCACCGAGACTCCGGAGGTCGACTCGCCGCTCGATGACTGAGTTGTCACCACTTGCGGATAGGCCAGATCGCGAAGGGCCCGGCATCCGCCGGGCCCTTCGCATAGGCGCTACGCGCTCAAGTGGTGCCTGGCACCTTCAAGGTGCCAGGCACCGTTTCTAGCCTGCGAGCTTCTGCAGCACTTCGTCGATGCGGGCGAAGCCCTGCTTCGCACCGGACTCGACGCCGTAGTTCATTGTCGTGTCGCGCTGCTCCATCGACTCGAAGAGCATCGTCTGCGTCAGCTTTGTCTGCTCGCCGAGCTCTTCGAACTCGAGCGTCTGCAGGTGGTTCATGAACGTCTGCACGAGCCGCGACGGCGCATCGACCTCGCGGTACTCGCCCTCGACGACGCCGTACGCGGTGCGGAAGCGGTACGTGCCGCCGGCGCGCACGTCCATCTCCTCGACGACCGTGCCGTCGCCCCACCACTCGGGGATCAGCTGCGGGTCGGTGTAGACCGAGAAGACGTGGTCGCGCGGTGCGTCGAAGACGCGCTCGACGCGGATCTCGAGCTCGCTCGGCGTGGTGACGGTGGTCTCGTTCAAGCGACGGCCCTCTTCACGAGCTTCTTGATCTCCGCTTCGTCGGCGGCGGACAGCTTGTCGGTCAGCGCCCACGCGACCGGCCACATCGTCCCCTTGTCGAGCTTCGACTGATCCTGGAAGCCGAGCAGCGCATAGCGCTCCTTGAACTTCGCGGCGTCGCGGAAGTAGATGACGACCTTGCCGTCCTTGTTCGCGTACGACGGCATGCCGTACCACGTCTTCGGCACGAGGTCGGGCGCCGTCTCGGTGACGATCTTGTGCACGCGCTCGCCGAGCTTGCGGTCGGACGGCGCCATCTTCTTCAGCGCCGCGGTGATCGCCGCCTCGCCCTCCTCGGCGAGCTTCAGCTCCTTGGCGCGCGCCCTCATCGCCGCCTTCTCTTCGGCGGAGAACCCCTTCGAAGTGCTCATCGTGCTCCTTTCGTTCTCTCGACGACCCGCGCGAAGCGGTCGAGCCGCGCAAGCCAGGTGGTGATCCCTTCGAATGCGTACGGCGCGAGCGTGCAACGGCGAACGCGCCCGATCTTCTCCGTCGTGACGAGCTCCGCTTCCTCGAGCAGGCGGATGTGCTTCTTGATCCCGGTCAGCGACATGCCGAACGGCTCGGCGAGCTCGCTCACCGTCGCGCTTCCATTCCCGAGCCGCTCGAGGATCGAGCGCCGCGTCGGGTCGGCGAGTGCGGTGAACGCCCGGTCGACGGAATACTGAACCATATGGTTCAGCGTAGCAGAGACGGGCTAGTTCTCGCTCGCGGCGACCGTGCGGGCCTTGCCGAGCTGCTTGGCGCGGTACAGGGCCTGGTCGGCGCGCTCGAACAGCTCGACCGCGTCATCCGTCTCGCGCATCTCGGCAACGCCGGCCGAGATGAACAGCGTTCCCGCCTTCCCGAGCGGCCGGTGCGAGATCGCGTGCGCGATGCGGGACGCGAGCAGCTCGCCGTCGGCGGCCTGCGACTCCGGCAGGACCACGCCGAACTCGTCGCCCCCGACGCGGCAGGCCACATCGGCGGCGCGCACCACGGACATCATCCGCTCCGCCACCTCGGCGAGCACCGCGTCCCCCGACAGGTGGCCGATCTGGTCGTTGATCGCCTTGAAGTCGTCGAGGTCGAAGACGATCAACGCGAGCTGCCGCGCGTACCGGCGGGCGCGGCCGACTTCCCGCGCGAGCGTCTCGTGGAAATACCGCCGGTTGTGGAGCCCGGTCAGCGCGTCGAGATCGGCGAGGGCGCGCGCTTCCAGGTACCGCCGCGCGTTCTCGAGCGCCGGGCCGGCGCGATAGGCGAGCCGTTCGAGGTCTTCGAGCTGCGTCTCCGCCAGTCCTTCGCCGGTGCGCGAGAACGCCGAGAGCGTCCCGACCGGCGTCCCGTCCGAGCGTACCGGCAGGGCCAGACCCGACCGGACCAACGGCGACTCGGCCGCGGCGTCGTCGATCCGGTAGCGGAATCCCAGAGACACGGCCCGGAGGTTGTCGTTCTCCGGAAGCTCGACCGAGGTACGGTCGGCCTCTTCCGCGGGGATCCCGATCGCGTGCCGGATCCGCTCACCGGAGGGAGCGCCGGCATCGAGCAAGGCTGCGTCGACCCCGGGGATCGCAGCGGCGGCCTCGAGGGTACGCTCGGCGATCTCCTCGATGTCGAGCGAGGCGGCGAGCTCGCCCACGAACCGGGGCTGGCTCTCCGCCAGCTCGCGCATCGTCTCCTGGAGGGCCTCGGTCGCCTCCCGGACGGCCGTTTCCACCCGCGCATCGGCCCGCGCCCTGGCCCGGACCAGCGCCAGCAGAGCGGCAGCGGCCAACAACACCGCCACGACGAGGGCTCCTATGAGGACCAGCGTAACCGGGGGCAAAGCTGAGAGCGAAGGATAGAGACGCTGCGGAGCGCGAGCCCCCACTCGAACGGGGGATTCGGCAGATATCGCGCGCCCGCGACAGCAAGTTTGACGCTCCCAAGCGGGTTTCGCTACCATGCCCGCCGGTTCGGCTGTTAGGCCCAAGGGCCCGGCCGAGCTTTGTCCTGTCCGAGACGACCTTTTACTGGAGACCCGTTCTCAGCATGCCGACCGTCAATCAGCTGATTCGCAAGGGCCGGGCCGACAAGCCCAGCAAGACCAAGACCCCTGCGCTCGCGGGCGCCCCGCAGAAGCGCGGCGTCTGCACGCGCGTGTCCACGATGACGCCCAAGAAGCCGAACTCGGCGCTGCGGAAGATCGCGCGCGTCCGGCTGACGAACGGCGCCGAGGTCGGGACGTACATCCCCGGCGAGGGCCACAACCTCCAGGAGCACTCGGTCGTGCTCGTCCGCGGCGGTCGCGTAAAGGACCTGCCGGGCTACCGCTACAAGGTCATCCGCGGCGCGCTCGACACGTCCGGCGTCGCCGACCGCAAGCAGGCCCGCTCCCGCTACGGCGCCAAGAAGGGCTCGAGCTAGTGCCTCGTCGCGCAGAGATCCAGCCCCGCCCGATCACGGCCGACCCGGTCTTCGAGAGCCAGCTCGTCACGCAGCTGATCAACCGCGTCATGACACAGGGCAAGAAGTCGACCGCCGAGAAGATCGTCTACACGGCGCTCGACAAGGTCGGCGAGAAGACGGGCCGCGCGCCCGTCGAGGTGCTCGAGCAGGCCGTGAAGACCGTCACCCCAGTGCTCGAGGTTCGCTCCCGCCGCGTCGGCGGCGCGAACTACCAGGTTCCGGTCGAGGTGCCCCAGACGCGCGGCCGCACGCTGGCGCTGCGCTGGCTCGTGACGTTCTCACGCGAGCGCCGCGAGAAGCACATGGCCGACAAGCTGGCCGGCGAGATCCTCGACGCGCTCGAGTCGCAGGGCAACGCGTGCAAGCGCAAGGACGACATGTACCGGATGGCGCAGGCGAACAAGGCGGTCGCTCACTACCGCTGGTAAGGAGAGATTTGGCAGCAACCGAGACAAGAGTGGCGCTCGACCGCGTCCGCAACATCGGGATCATGGCCCACATCGATGCGGGCAAGACCACGACGACGGAGCGGATCCTCTACTACACCGGTCGCACGCACAAGATCGGCGAGGTGCACGAGGGTGCCGCGACGATGGACTGGATGGCGCAGGAGCAGGAGCGCGGCATCACGATCACGTCTGCCGCGACGACCGCGTTCTGGCGCGACCATCGCATCAACATCATCGATACGCCCGGGCACGTGGACTTCACCGTCGAGGTGGAGCGGAGCCTACGCGTGCTCGACGGCGCGGTTGCCGTCTTCGACTCGGTCGCCGGCGTCCAGCCGCAGTCCGAGACCGTCTGGCGCCAGGCCGACAAGTACAAGGTCCCTCGCATCGCGTTCATCAACAAGATGGACCGCACCGGCGCGAACTTCTTCGCAGCCGTGCAGTCGATGAAGGAGCGCCTCGGCGCGAACCCGGTGCCGGTCCAGATCCCGATCGGCGAGGAGGACGCGCACCAGGGCGTCGTCGACCTGGTCGAGATGAAGGCCATCGTCTACAAGGACGATCTCGGCGAGGAGTTCGAGGTCACCGACATCCCGTCCGAGCTGACGGCCCAGGCGACCGACTACCACCACCAGTTGATCGACGCTGTCTCGCACTTCGACGACGAGGTTCTCGAGGCGTACCTCGAGGACGAGGGCTCAGTCACGGCGGACATGCTGAAGCGCGCGATCCGCAAGGCGACGCTCGCGGACGAGATCACTCCGGTGCTGCTCGGCAGCGCGTTCAAGAACAAGGGCGTCCAGCCGCTGCTCGATGCGGTCATCGACTACCTGCCGAGCCCGCTCGACGTCCCCGCGATCCAGGGCACCAACCCGAAGACCGAGGCGGAGATCGAGCGCAAGGCGTCCGAGGACGAGCCGTTCTCCGCGCTTGCGTTCAAGGTGATGTCCGACCCGTACGTCGGCAAGCTCACCTACTTCCGCGTCTACAGCGGCAAGCTGAAGGCCGGCGACCGCGTGCTCAACACGACCACCGGCAAGACCGAGCGCATCGGGCGCATCCTGCAGATGCACGCCAACCACCGCGAGGAGCGCGAGGAGATCAGCGCAGGCGAGATTGCCGCAGGCGTCGGCCTCAAGTCGACGACGACGGGCGACACGCTCGCGATCGAGTCAGACCCGATCGTGCTCGAGCGCATGACGTTCCCCGAGCCCGTGATCGCGGTCGCCGTCGAGCCGAAGTCGAAGGCCGACCAGGACAAGCTCGGCAACGGCCTCGCGCGTCTCGCCGAAGAGGATCCGACCTTCCGCGTCGCAACCGACGACGAGACGGGCCAGACGATCATCTCCGGCATGGGCGAGCTCCACCTCGAGATCATCGTCGACCGCCTCAAGCGCGAGTTCAGCGTCGAGGCGAACGTCGGCCGCCCGCAGGTCGCGTACCGCGAGACCGCCGGCAAGCCGGCCGAGAAGATTCAGGGCAAGTTCGTCCGTCAGACCGGCGGCTCGGGCCAGTACGGCGACGCCGTGATCAATCTGTACCCGCAGGAGCCGGGCACCGGCTACGAGTTCGTCGACAAGATCGTCGGCGGCAAGATCCCCAAGGAGTACATCAAGCCGATCGACGAAGGCATTCGCGAGGCGATGGGCAGCGGCATCCTTGCCGGCTATCCCGTCGTCGACGTGAAGATCGAGCTGATCGACGGCTCGTACCACGACGTCGACTCCTCGGAGCGCGCCTTCAAGATCGCCGGCTCGATGGCCTTCAAGGAAGCGATGAAGCGGTCGAAGCCGAAGCTTCTCGAGCCGATGATGGCCGTCGAAGTCACGACGCCCGAGGACTATCTCGGCGACGTCATGGGCAACCTCAACTCCCGCCGCGGTCGCATCGAGAACATGGCGCCCGTCGGCAACGCGCAGGTGATCAAGGCCCTCGTCCCGCTGAGCGAGATGTTCGGCTACGCCACCGACCTGCGTTCGATGACGCAGGGCCGCGCCGATTTCACCATGCAGTTCGACCGGTACGAAGAGGTGCCGGCGTCGATCGCGAGCGAGATCACGGAACAGGGTTCCGGGTCGTAACTAAGAGAAGGAAGAAAGGGATATGGCCAAGCAGAAGTTCGAGCGCAACAAGCCGCACCTCAACGTCGGCACGATCGGTCACATCGACCACGGGAAGACGACGCTCACCGCCGCCATCTCGAGCGTGCTCCACAAGCGTGGCGGTGGCGGTCAGGTGAAGAGCTTCGCCGAGATCGACAACGCTCCCGAGGAGCGCCAGCGCGGCATCACGATCAACACGTCGCATGTCGAGTACGAGACGGAGAATCGTCACTACGCGCACGTCGACTGCCCGGGTCACGCCGACTACATCAAGAACATGATCACGGGTGCCGCGCAGATGGACGGCGCGATCCTCGTGGTCTCCGCCGCGGACGGCCCGATGCCGCAGACGCGCGAGCACATCCTCCTGGCCCGCCAGGTCGAGGTGCCGTACATCGTCGTGGCTCTCAACAAGGCCGACATGGTCGACGACGAGGAGCTCCTCGAGCTCGTCGAGCTCGAAGTCCGCGAGCTGCTCTCCAAGTACGAGTTCCCCGGCGACGACATCCCGATCGTCCGCGTCTCCGCGCTCAAGGCGCTCGAGGGCGACGAGGAGTGGGAGAACAAGATCGTCGAGCTGATGGAAGCCGTCGACTCGTACATCCCGGAGCCGACGCGCGACGCCGACAAGCCGTTCCTCATGCCGATCGAAGACGTCTTCACGATCACCGGTCGCGGCACCGTCGTGACCGGTCGCGTGGAGCAGGGCAAGATCGAGGTCGGCAACGAGATCGAGATCGTCGGCATCCACGAGAAGGTCGAGAAGACCGTCGTCACGGGTCTCGAGATGTTCCAGAAGTCCCTCGACTTTGCGCAGGCCGGCGACAACGCGGGCGCACTGCTCCGCGGCGTCAAGCGCGAAGAGGTCGAGCGCGGCCAGGTGCTCGCAAAGCCGGGCTCGATCACGCCGCACACGCACTTCAAGGCCGAGGTCTACGTGCTGTCGAAGGACGAAGGCGGCCGTCACACGCCGTTCTTCAACAACTACCGCCCGCAGTTCTACTTCCGCACGACGGACGTGACCGGCGCGGTGAAGCTCCCGGAGGGCCAGGAGATGGTCATGCCGGGCGACAACACGAACATGGACATCGAGCTAATCCAGCCGATCGCAATGGATCAGGGCCTCCGGTTCGCGATCCGCGAAGGCGGCCGCACCGTCGGCGCCGGCGTCGTCACCGAAGTCATCAAGTAGTCGAAGGACAAGAGAGACATGGCACAGGGAAAAATCCGGATCCGCTTGAAGGGCTACGACCACCAACAGCTGGACCGGTCGGCCCAGCAGATCGTCGACACCGCTCAGCGCAGCGGTGCGACGATCACTGGGCCGGTCCCTCTGCCGACGGAGAAGAACGTCTACTGCGTGATCCGCAGCCCGTTCAAGGACAAGGACTCACGCGAGCACTTCGAGGTGCGCACGCACAAGCGCCTCATCGACATCCTCAGCCCCACGCCGAAGACGATCGACCAGCTCATGCGGCTCGATCTCCCCGCCGGCGTCGACATCGAGATCAAGCTCTAGCAATGGCCAAAGGCATCCTCGGCAGAAAGCTCGGCATGACGCAGATCTTCGACCCGGAGACCGGGGGAGTCACCCCTGTCACGGTGATCGAGGCCGGCCCATGCCCGGTGGTGCAGGTGAAGACCGCGGCCGAGCACGGCTACGACGCCGTGCAGCTCGCGTACGACGCCGTCGCCGACCGCAAGATCTCGAAGGCAGAGCGTGGCCACCTCGCGAAGTTCGGCGTCGAGTCGGCGTACCGCCGCTTGGTCGAGTTCCGCGGCGGCCTCGACGGCGCAGTCGAAGGCGAGACGGTCACCGTCGAGTCGTTCGAGCCGGGCGACGCCGTGAAGGTCAGCGGCATCGGCATCGGCAAGGGCTTCCAGGGCACGATCAAGCGCCACAACTTCTCGTCGGGCCCGCGCGGGCACGGCTCGCACAACATCCGCAAGCCGGGCTCGATCGGCGCGTCGGCAACGCCGTCTCGCGTCTTCAAGGGCATCAAGCTCCCGGGCCGCATGGGCGGCAAGCGCGTCACGCAGCTCGGGCTGAAGGTGCATCAGGTCGACGTCGAGAACAACCTGCTCCTGGTCAAGGGCGCAGTCCCCGGCCCGAAGAACGGCTTCGTGGAGGTGCGCGGGTAATGGCAGCTCCGAAGGCACCGCTCTACGACGCGTCTGGCAAGAAGTCGAAGGACGTCACGCTCACCGAGGCCGTGTTCGCGGTCGAGGTGAAGCCGCACCTCGTGCACGAGGCGGTTCGCGCCGAGCTGAACGCGCAGCGCGCGGGCACGGCCGCGACGAAGAGCCGCGGGCTCGTGTCGGGCGGCCGCTCCAAGCCGTGGCGCCAGAAGGGCACCGGCCGCGCGCGCCAGGGCACGATCCGCGCCCCGCAGTTCTCGGGCGGCGGTCACGCATTCGCAAAGGTTCCGCGCACGTTCATCCAGAAGGTCAACCGCAAGGTCGGCAAGGCTGCGATGCGCTCGGCGCTCGCAGCGCACGTGTCGGGTGGCTCCTTCGCAGTCGTCGGCGAGTTCGATGCGCCGTCGACGAAGGCTGCCGCCGGCTTCGTCGCCGCCGCCGGGCTGAACACGCCGATCGTGCTCGTCGCGACGGAGAACGACGCCAACCTCGTCAAGAGCTTCCGCAACCTCGAGCGCGTCGCAGTCGTCGCGCCGAGCGAGCTGGAGATCGGCGCAGTCGTTTGGGCGCGCTCGCTGCTCGTCAGCGAGACCGCGCTCCAGCTGGTCGAAGGGAGGGCGAGCTAGTGCACTCGTCACAGGTCTTGCTCGCACCGATCGTCAGCGAGAAGAGCTACGCGTCGACGGTGACGGGCCAGTACACGTTCAAGGTGCACCAGAACGCGCACAAGACGCAGATCCGCCAGGCCGTCGAGGAGCTCTTCGAGGTCAAGGTCGTCCGCGTCAACGTGAGCAAGGTGCAGGCCAAGCCGAAGCGCCGTGGGCTGTACAAGGGCGTGCGCCCCGGCTGGAAGAAGGCCGTCGTCACGCTCGCGCCCGGCAACACCATCGAGATCTTCCAGGGAGCGCAGATCTAGTCATGCCCGTCCGTAGGTTCAAGCCCACAAGCCCCGGCCGTCGTCACATGTCGGTCTCCGACTTCGCGGAAGTCACGAAGTCGAAGCCCGAGAAGGCGCTGACCGAGAAGCTGACGAAGAAGGGCGGCCGCAACAACATGGGCCGCATCACGACGCGCCACCAGGGCGGCGGTCACAAGCGCCGCTACCGGATCGTCGACTTCAAGCGTCTCAAGGACGGCGTGCCCGCCAAGGTCGCCGCGATCGAGTACGACCCGAACCGGTCGGCGCGCATCGCGCTGCTCCATTACGCGGACGGCTTCAAGAGCTACATTCTCGCGCCCGCAGGCCTCCGTGTCGGCTCGTTCGTGCAGTCCGGCCCGGGCTCGGACATCAAGCCCGGCAACGCGCTGCCGCTGGACAACATCCCGACCGGCACGCTCGTGCACAACGTGGAGCTCAAGCCCGGCAAGGGCGGCCAGATGGCCCGCTCCGCCGGCTCCGGCATCCAGCTCGTCGCCAAGGATGGCGGCTACGCGACGCTGCGTCTCCCCTCGGGCGAGATGCGCCGCGTGCTGCTCACCTGCCGCGCGACGGTCGGCCAGGTCGGCAACGTCGAGCACGGCAACGTGACGATCGGCAAGGCAGGCCGCAGCCGCTGGCTCGGCAAGCGCCCGACGGTGCGCGGCTCGGCGATGAACCCGGTCGACCACCCGCACGGCGGCGGCGAAGGCAAGTCCAAGGGCGGCCGGCACCCGGTCACGCCGTGGGGCGTGCCGACGCTCGGCAAGCGCACGCGCTCGAAGCACAAGGAATCCGACAAGCTGATCGTTCGCGGCCGTCGCCGCGGGAAGGACAAGCGTTGAGTAGGTCTTCGAAGAAGGGGCCCTTCGTCGAGGAGCGGCTGCTCGGCCGCATCCAGAAGATGAACGACTCCGGCAGCAAGCAGATGGTGCGCACCTGGTCGCGCACGAGCACGGTCTTCCCCGACATGGTCGGCCACACGATCGCGGTCCACGATGGCCGCAAGCATGTGCCGGTCTTCATCTCGGAGCAGATGGTCGGGCACAAGCTCGGCGAGTTCGCGCCGACGCGGCACTTCCGCGGCCACGCCGGCGACCAGAAGACGCAGGTGAAGCGCAAGTAATGGCAGCAGCAGTCGACACCACCGAGAAGCAGGTCGTGAAGGCCACCGCGAAGTTCGTGCATGTGTCGCCCCGCAAGGCGCGGCTCGTCGCCGATCACATTCGCGGCCGCAGCGTCCCCGAGGCGCGCACCGTCCTCGCGTTCACCGAGCGAGCAGCCGCCGTGGACGTCGAGAAGGTGCTGCGCTCGGCCGTCGCGAACGCCGAGTCGAACCCGGCACTGCACTGGAACGGCGACGACCTCGTCGTCCACGCCGTGTTCATCGACGAAGGCCCGACGATCAAGCGCTGGCGCCCGCGCGCCCGCGGTCGTGTCGCACGCATCAACAAGCGCACGTGCCACATCACTATCGCCGTCGCACAGAAAGAGGCCAACTAATGGGTCAGAAGGTTCATCCCGGCGGCCTCCGCGTCGGCGTCATCCACGACTGGAAGTCGAACTGGATGGTCGGCAAGAAGGAATTCGCCGGCGCCCTCATCGAGGACATCAAGATCCGCGAGCACATCCTCAAGAAGCTGTCGCACGCGGGCCTGTCCGACATCCTGATCCGCAAGGACAAGCAGCGGATCACCATCGACATCTTCACTGCGCGTCCCGGCATCGTCATCGGCAAGTCGGGCGTCGAGGTCGACGCGCTGCGCCGTGAGGTGCACGCGATGACGCAGAAGAACGTGCACATCAACATCAACGAGATCAAGCGCCCCGAGCTCGATGCAAAGCTCGTCGCGCAGTCGATCGCAGAGCAGCTGCAGAACCGCGTGTCGTTCCGGCGCGCGATGAAGCGCTCGCTCGCGTCGGCGATCCGCTCCGGCGCCGCCGGCGTGAAGGTGCAGTGCTCGGGCCGCCTCGGCGGCTCGGAGATGAGCCGCTCGGAGCAGTACTCCGAGGGCCGCGTGCCGCTGCACACCATTCGCGCCGACATCGACTACGGCTTCGTCGAGGCCAAGACCCCGACCGGCCGCATCGGCGTCAAGGTCTGGATCAACAAGGGCGAGATCATGCCGCGCGGGTACACCGGCATGGCCGAGAAGAAGGAGACGCGCCTCGGCGACCAGGACACGGCGCGCCGCCGCGGCGGCGTCACCGAAGGCCTCGGCGCCTCGCGCGAATCGGGTCGCCGCGGCGGCTCGCAGGATCGCGAAGGGCTCGGGCCCGTGCGTCGCGGCCGTCCCGGCCAGCGCGGCGGCAGCAACCGCCCCGGAGGCGCCGGTGGCGCAGCCCGCGGTCGCGGCTCGGGCCGCCCGGCGGGCGACCGCCAGCGCGGCACGTCTCCGACGGCAACGCCGCCGCCCGCAGCCGAGGAGCCCAAGGTGACCGAGGCAACGACGACGCCGCCGGTCGAAGAGGCGCCTCCCGCGACGCCCGCACCCGGGGCCGCCGCCGAGAAGCCGAAGCGCGCACCGCGCAAGAAGGCGGATAGCTGATGCTGCTTCCCAAGAAGACCAAGTTCCGCAAGATGCACCGCGGCCGCCGCCGTGGCGACTCGACCGGTCAGACCGAGGTGCACTTCGGCGAGTACGGCATCAAGTCGCTCGAGGCCGGTTGGATCACCAACCGCCAGATCGAGGCTGCCCGTATCGCGATGACGCGCAAGATCAAGCGCGGCGGCAAGGTCTGGATCAACATCTTCCCGGACAAGCCGTACACGAAGAAGCCGGCCGAGACCCGCATGGGCAAGGGCAAGGGCTCGCCCGAAGGCTGGGTCGCCGTCGTGAAGCCGGGCCGCGTGATGTTCGAGCTCGCCGGTGTGCCGGAGCCGCTGGCGAAGGAAGCGCTGCGCCTCGCAGGCCAGAAGCTGCCGGTGAAGACGAAGTTCGTCCGGCGCGAGGGCGGTGATCTCTTTGCGGGCTAAGGACATGCACGACCTGTCGAACGACGAGCTGCAGCACCGGCTCCACGACACACGGCAGGAGCTCTTCAACCTGCGCTTCCAGGCTGCAACGGGAGCGCTCGAGAACACCGCGCGCGTGACGCTCGCAAAGCGGGAGATCGCACGGATCCTGACCGTGCAGCACGAGAGGAATGCGAATGGCTGACGACGAGAAGACCGAGATCGAAGAGACCGTAGAGACGCCTGAGGCCGAGGTCGAGGCCGAGGCCGAGGTGGAGGAGACTCCGGCGGCCGAAGAGGCTGCTCCGGAGCCGACCGCCGAGACCGAAGACGCACCGGCTGAAGAGCCTGCCGCTGAAGAAGAGGCAGCCCCGGTGGCGCCTGCGAAGAAGCAGCGCTCGCAGCGGCACGTCCCGCGCAGCGCGCGGCGCAAGCGCACGGCCGTCAAGCGCGAGCCGGCGGCGAAGCGCAAGCCGATCACGCGCACCGAGAAGCCCGAGTCCGAGCGCGGCCGGCGCCAGGAGCGCCGCGGCGTCGTCGTCTCCGACAAGGGCGAGAAGACGATCATCGTCAAGGTCGACGTCATCAAGCTGCACCCCCGGTACAAGAAGGTCGTCCGCCGCTCGGTGAAGTTCCATGCGCATGACGAGGCGAACACCGCCGGCGTCGGCGACACGGTGCGCATCGTCGAGACGCGCCCGCTGTCGAAGACGAAGCGCTGGCGGCTCGCGGAGATCGTGGAGAAGGCCAAGTGATTCAGCAGGAGACGAGACTCAAGGTCGCCGACAACTCGGGGGCCCGTGAGCTACTCTGCATCCGCGTTGCGGGCGGCTCTAGGCGCCGCTACGCACGTGTCGGCGACGTCATCACTGCCACCGTCAAGGCGGCCGCCCCCCAGGGCGCGGTCAAGAAGGGCGAAGTGGTGAAGGCGGTCGTCGTGCGGACGAAGAAGCCCTTCGGTCGCGACGACGGCACGCTGATCGCGTTCGACGAGAACGCGGCAGTGATCATCGACGGTCAGCGGAACCCGCGCGGTACGCGCATCTTCGGGCCGGTCGCCCGTGAGCTGCGCGAAAAGGGGTTCATGCGCATCATCAGCTTGGCACCGGAGGTTCTGTAAGTGGCATTGATGAAGGTCAAGAAGGGCGACACCGTCCAGATGTTGACGGGGAAGGACCGCGGCAAGCAGGGCCGCGTCCTCGACGCGCGCCCGCGCGACGGCAAGGTCGTCGTCGAGAACCTGAACGTCATGACGAAGCATCAGAAGCCGCGCCCGATTCGCGACTCGAACCGCATGGGCGGCACGCAGATCGCCCCCGGCGGCCGCATCGAGCGCCCGTCGGCGGTGTCGGTGTCGAACGTGATGCTCGTGTGCCCGACGTGCAAGCTGCCGACGCGCGTCGGTTACAAGTTCAAGGACTCCAAGGACGGCCCCGTCAAGGTGCGCGTCTGCAAGCGCGACGGCTGCGGCCAGGAGGTCGATCGCTGATGGCTGCCACCGAGACGTACACGCCGCGCCTGAAGACGAGGTTCAACGACGAGCTTCGCGCAAGCCTCAAGGATCAGCTGGAGCTCGCGTCGATCATGCAGGTCCCGAGCGTCACCAAGATCACGCTGAACATGGGCGTCGGTGAGGGCAAGACGGACGCGAAGCAGATCGACGCCGCGCTCGAGGAGCTGACGATCATCGCCGGCCAGCGCGCGCAGGTGCGCCGCGCTCGCAAGTCGATCGCCCAGTTCAAGATCCGCGAGGGCATGCCGATCGGCGTGAAGGTCACGCTGCGCGGCGATCGCATGTGGGAGTTCCTCGACCGGCTCGTGTCGATCGCGCTCCCGCGTATCCGCGACTTTCGCGGGCTCAACCCGGGCTCGTTCGACGGCCGCGGCAACTACTCGCTCGGCGTGCGCGAGCAGATCATCTTTCCCGAGATCGATTACGACAGCATCAACCAGGTCCGGGGTCTCGACGTGACCATCACCACCACGGCGCAGAACGACGAGCAGGCCCGCGCGCTCCTCACGGGGCTGGGCATGCCGTTCGCGGCCGCTGACGGAGGCACAAGGTAATGGCGAAAAAGTCGCTGAGAGTGAAGGCCGCGAGGCCTGCGAAGTTCAAGGTGCGCAACTACACCCGCTGCAATCGCTGCGGCCGGCCGCGCGCCGTGTTCAAGAAGTTCGGGCTCTGCCGCATCTGTCTGCGGGAGCTCGCCCATCAGGGCGTTATCCCCGGCATGACGAAGAGCTCCTGGTAGGAGAAGAGAAATGCTGACTGATCCCGTAGCCGACATGCTCACGCGCATCCGCAACGCCAACAAGGCGCTGCATGCGACGACCGAGATGCCGGACTCGAAGCTCAAGCGCGAGATCGCCCGCATCCTCAAGGAGGAGGGTTACATCCGCGACTTCCACATCGAGGCGCCCGAAGGCGGCCATTCGAAGCTCGTCGTGGAACTGAAGTACGGCCGTGGCCGCGAGCGGGTCCTAACCGACCTGAAGCGCGTGTCGAAGCCGGGCCGGCGCGTCTACGCCAACAAGGACCGCATGCCGCGCGTCCTCGGCGGCATGGGCACGGCCATCATGTCCACCTCCCGCGGCGTCTGCTCGAGCCGCACCGCCGAGCAAAACGGCATCGGCGGCGAAGTCATCTGTTTCGTCTGGTAACTGACCATGTCTCGTATCGGTAAGCGTCCCATCGAAGTTCCCGCCGGCGTGATCGTCTCGGTCGACCCTGGCCGCGTCACGGTGTCCGGGCCGAAGGGCGAGCTGCGCCAGCAGGTGCCGGTGCGCATGCAGATCGCGCAGGAGGAGGGGACGGTCACCGTCACCCGCCCGACCGAGCGCGGCGAGGATCGCGCGCTGCACGGGCTGACGCGCACACTGATCGCGAACATGGTCGAGGGCGTCACGAACGGCTTCGAGAAGCGCCTCGAGATCCAGGGCGTCGGCTATCGCGCTGCGCTGGCCGGCACGAACCTGGAGCTGCAGGTCGGCTACTCGCACTCGGTGCGCATCGTCCCGCGCGAGGGCATCAGCTTCGAAGTCCCGATCCCGACGCAGATCATCGTGCGTGGCATCGACAAGCAGGTCGTCGGCCAGACGGCCGCAGAGATCCGGAAGGTTCGCCCGCCGGAGCCCTACAAGGGCAAGGGCATTCGTTACGAGGGCGAGTTCGTCCGCAGAAAGGTTGGTAAGCGTGCCTAGTTTGACCACGCGCGAAGCGCGTCTCAGGAGACACAGACGCGTGCGTGGAAAGGTGCGCGGCTCTGCCGAGCGTCCGCGGCTGCAGGTGTTCCGCTCGAACCGCGGCATCTTCGCGCAGCTCACCGACGACGACGCCGGGCGCACGCTCGCCGCCGCGTCGTGGCTCGACCTGCCGAAGGCGTTCAAGGGCGACAAGACGGAGCAGGCGGCCGAGGTCGGCAAGCGGCTCGCGGCGGCGGCGAAGAAGGCCGGCGTCGAGGCAGTGGTTTTCGATCGCGGTGGCTACCTGTACCACGGTCGTGTCAAGGCGCTCGCCGACGGTGCGCGCGAAGGAGGATTGAGCTTCTAGTGGCAGTCGACGTTCAGGAGACCAGAGAGCTCAAGGAGCGCGTGGTCGAGATCAACCGCGTCGCGAAGGTCGTCAAGGGCGGCCGGCGCTTCTCGTTCACGGCGCTCGTCGTGGTCGGTGACGAGGTCGATCGCGTCGGCGTCGGCTACGGCAAGGCGCGCGAAGTCCCGCTCGCGATCTCGAAGGCCGTCGACGACGCGAAGAAGAACCTCTTCACCGTCCCGAAGCACGGCCAGACGATCACGCACGAGTCGCTCGGCAGGTTCGACGCGGCCCGCGTGCTGCTGCGCCCGGCATCGCCCGGTACCGGCGTCATCGCCGGCGGCGGCGTGCGCGCGGTGCTCGAGCTCGCGGGCATCCGCGACGTGCTCGCGAAGTCGCTCGGCACGACGAACCCGATCAACATGCTCAAGGCTGCAGAGACCGCTCTGCGCCAGTTGCGCCGGCCCGAAGACGTCGCCAAGGCGCGCGGCAAGTCGATCAGCGAGGTGCTTCCCTACAAGGCACCCGTGGTGGAAGTGGAGGTGGCGGACAGTGGCGAAGCTGAAGCTCAAGCAGACGCGTAGCGCGATCGGCCAGTCCGAGCGCCATCGCGGTACCCTGCGTGCACTCGGCCTCGGCAAGATCGGCCGCACCGCCGAGCAGGAGAACAATCCCGTGATCCAGGGGATGCTGCGCAAGGTGCGCCATCTCGTGGAGATCGAAGAGTCGTAATGCCCGACGAACTGAACCTCAGCAACCTCAAGCCCGCCCAGGCGCGCAAGGATCGCAAGCGCGTCGGCCGCGGCATGGGCTCCGGCAAGGGCCGGTACTCCGGCCGCGGGATCAAGGGCCAGAAGTCGCGCGCCGGCTCGCACGCGATGCCCAATGGCTTCGAGGGCGGGCAGATGCCGCTGTTCATGCGCACCGCCAAGCTGCGGGGTAACACGTCCGCGGACGCGATGCCCGTCGGGCCGTTCCGCACGTACACGCAGCCGGTCAACGTTCGGGATCTCGAGGCGCGCTTCGACGTGGGCGAGGAAGTCACGCCCGAGACGCTCAAGGCGAAGGGCCTCATCCGCTCGATCCGCAAGGACGTGAAGCTGCTCGGCATCGGCGATCTCTCGAAGAAGCTGACGATCACCGTGCACGCTGCGTCGTCGACGGCGCGCGAGAAGGTCGAAGGCGCGGGCGGCACGCTCACGCTGCTGCGCGAGGCGAAGGTGCGCAAGCCGAAGAACATGAAGCGCCGGCCCGAAGGCCGCACGACCGCTCCCGCCGAAGCAACCGACGAAGCTCCCGCCGCGGAGGAGTAGGTGCTCTCCTGGCTCGCCAATGCGTGGCGGGTCCCGGAGCTTCGGCGCCGGCTCCTGTTCACCGCGCTGGTCCTCGCGGCGTACCGTCTCGGCTCGTGGGTCCCTGCGCCGGGAGTGAACGAGGCGCAGATCTCGAACTTCGTCAACTCGGGCGGCGGCGTCTTCGGACTGCTCAGCCTGTTCTCGGGCGGCGCGCTGTCGCGCTTCTCGCTCTTCGCGCTCGGGATCATGCCGTACGTCACGGCGTCGATCATCCTTCAGCTCCTCACCGTCGTCATCCCGACGCTCGAGCAGCTGCAGAAAGAAGGTGAGGCGGGAACCGCGAAGATCACGCAGTACACGCGCTACCTCACCGTCGTGCTTGCCGCCGCGCAGGCGACCGGGTACGCCTATCTCTTCCGCCGCCAGGGCGCGCTGCCGCACAACGCCGGCCGCCTCGTGCTGATCATCATCACGCTGACCGCGGGCTGCATCCTGTTGATGTGGATGGGCGAGCAGATCACGAAGCGCGGTATCGGCAACGGCATCTCGCTGCTGATCTTCGCCTCGATCTTGACGTCGATGCCGACCGCGCTCAACGCGTGGATCCACGGCGGTCCCACCGAGAAGCTGTTCTTCCCGATCATCGTGCTTGCGGTCATCGTCGCGGTCGTCTTCGTGCAGGAAGGCCAGCGGCGCATTCCGATCCAGTACGCCAAGAGGATGGTCGGTCGCCGCGAGACGACAGGCGGTGCGACGTACATGCCGCTGCGCGTGAACATGGCGGGCGTCATCCCGGTGATCTTCGCCGCGGCCCTGCTCGCCCTGCCGCAGACGCTCGGGTCGTTCGTGCCGAGCACGCAGGTGTGGATCAACCACCACTTCTCGCAGGCGTCGACGACGTATCTCGTCGTCGAGGCTCTGCTGATCATCACCTTCACGTTCTTCTACACCGCGGTGCAGTTCAACCCGGTCGACCAGGCCGACAACCTGCGCAAGTACGGCGGCTACGTGCCGGGCATCCGGCCGGGCCCGCCGACCGCGCAGTACCTCGACCGCGTGCTCACGCGGCTGACGCTGCCGGGCTCGCTGTTCCTGGCGCTGATCGCCGTCCTGCCGTCGATCTTCATCAACCACTTCGGCTTCTCGCAGTCGACGTATCGCGTGCTCGGCGGCACCTCGGTGCTGATCGTGGTCGGCGTCGCGCTCGACACGATGCGGCAGATGGAGTCGCAGATGATGATGCGCTCGTACGAGGGCTTCCTCCGCTAGTGAACCTGCTGGTGCTCGGGCCGCAAGGCGCCGGGAAGGGAACACAGGCGAAGCGCATCTCGGCCGAGTACGGGATCCCGCACGTCTCGACCGGCGACATGTTCCGTGCGCTCGACGAGAGCACGGAGCTCGGGCGGCGCGTGAAGGAGATCATGGACGCCGGGACGCTCGTGCCCGACGAGGTGACGATCGCGATGATCGAGGAACGGCTCGGAGAGGATGACGCCGAGGCCGGCTTCGTGCTTGACGGTTTCCCGCGCAACATCGCACAGGCGGAGGCGCTCGACGCGATGCTCGGCGCGATCGGGAAGGGCCTCGACGCGATCCTCTTCTTCGACGTCTCCGACGAGGTCGGCATGGAGCGCGCGCTGTCGCGCGCCGAGATCGAGGGACGCTCCGACGACACGCCCGATGCGATCGCGAAGCGCCTCGCCGTCTACCACGAGCAGACCGAGCCGATCGTCGAGCACTACCGCGTGACCGGCAAGCTCGTCCCGCTGCACGCCGATCGCTCGATCGACGCGGTGTGGGCCGAGATCTCCGAGGCGCTCCAGGTGGTTGCATGATCATCAGGAAGAGCCCGCAGGAGATCGAGACGATGGCGCGCGCCGGCAAGGTCGTCGCCGACACGATCGCGCTGCTCGAGGAGCACGTTCAGCCCGGCCTCACGACCGGCGAGCTCGACGCGATGGCCGACGGGTACATCCGGGCGCAGGGCGGCGTCCCCACGTTCAAGGGCTACCGCGGCTATCCGGCGGCGACGTGCCTCTCGCCGAACGACATGGTCGTCCACGGCATCCCCGGCAAGATGAAGCTCGAGGACGGCGACATCCTCTCGATCGACGTCGGCGTGACGCTCGACGGGTTCGTAGCCGACTCGGCCTGGACGTTCCCGGTGGGCGCCATCTCGGCCGACGCGCAGCGACTGCTCGATATCTGCGAGGCGGCGCTCGAGGCGGGGATCGCCCAGGCGGCGCTCGGCAACCACGTCGGCGACATCTCGCGCGCCGTTCAGGAGGCCACCGAGGCGGCCGGCTTCAGCGTCATCCGGAGCCTCGTCGGCCACGGCGTCGGGCGTTCCATGCACGAGGACCCGCAGGTGCCGAACTTCGTCACCTCGTCGGCCGGGCCGGAGCTTCGCGAGGGCATGACGATCGCGATCGAGCCGATGATCACCGCCGGCGGCCCGGACGTCTACATCCACGAGGACGAGTGGTCGATCTCGACCGTCGACGGCTCCCTGGCCGCCCACTTCGAGCACACCGTGGCCGTCACTGCCGCTGGACCCCGCATTCTTACTAGGGAAACGACGGTCCTGGTACCATGACGACCCGCGCCGCGAGGGCACGTTCCGCGCGCATTCTTTCCATGTCTAGCAACAGGTGGTGATGGCGAGCAAGGAAGAGAAGATCGAGGTCGAAGGTGAGATCACCGAGGCCCTGCCGAGCACGATGTTCCGTGTCAAGCTCGACGGCGGCCACGATGTCCTCGCAACGATCTCCGGGAAGATGCGCAAGCACTACATCCGCATCCTTCCGGGCGACAAGGTCAAGGTGGAGCTCTCCCCCTATGACCTCACTCGCGGTCGCATCACCTACCGCCATCGGAGCTAAAGGAATCAGATGAAGGTCCGTCCGTCCGTCAAGCCGATGTGTGAGCGCTGCCGTGTCATCAAGCGGCACGGGCGCACCATGGTCATCTGCACCAACCCGCGCCACAAGCAGCGGCAGGGGTAAGGAGAAGATTTGGCACGTATCGCGGGAGTCAACCTCCCCAATCAGAAGCGGCTCGAGATCGGCCTGACCTACATCTTCGGGATCGGCCAGCCGACCGCACAGAAGATCTGCGCAGACCTTGGCCTCTCGCCGGACACCAAGGTGCGCGACCTGACCGAGGAAGAGGTCGCCAAGCTCCGCGACTACATCGACCAGAACGAGCAGGTCGAGGGTGACCTGCGCCGCGAGCGCACGCAGGCGATCAAGCGACTGCAGGAGATCGGCTCGCTGCGCGGCATCCGTCATCGCCGCAACCTGCCGGTGCGCGGCCAGCGCACGAAGACGAACGCGCGCACGCGCAAGGGCCCGAAGAAGACCGTCGGTCGCGGGAAGAAGGCCAAGTAATGGCGCCTCCCCGTCGTGCATCCGCGACGCGCGGTCGTACTCGCCGCCGCGTCCGCAAGAACATCGCCATCGGCCAGGCGCACATCAAGACGTCGTTCAACAACACCCTTGTCGCGCTGACCGACAAGGACGGCGGCGTGATCGTGTGGAAGAGCGCCGGCGCGGTCGGGTTCAAGGGGTCGCGCAAGTCGACGCCGTTCGCCGCTCAGGTGACCGCCGACGCAGCTGCGCGCGAGGGCATGGAGCATGGCCTGCAGAAGGTTGAGGTCTACGTCAAGGGTCCTGGCTCTGGCCGCGAGACAGCGATCCGCTCGCTGCAGGCCGCGGGTCTCGAGGTCACTG
>DASZBP010000161.1:0-1639 GCA_035943915.1 Gaiellaceae bacterium
GAGAATCTTGGTGTGTCCGACGCCTCGTCGCGCGTCGCGATTGTAATGCCCCACGAGCTCACGGATCGTGCTCGAGCCGTCGCCGACGACGTGCGCGGCGATGCGCTCGGCGGCAGCGACGACCTTGCCGTTCACCACGAGCACGCGATGATCGCGCCCGCACACGAATCGCTCGACGACGAGCCGCGGCTCGTTCGCACCCGAGCGCGGCCACGCGGCGCGCAGCGCCTGCTCGTCGTCCAGACGCGGCGAGATCCCTCGCCCGTGGTTCGCGTTGAGCGGCTTGAGGATCACGGGATAGCCGATCTCATCGGCGATCATCACCACGTCCTCCACCGAGTGCGCGACGGCACCGGCGGGCACCGGGAGGCCGATGTTGCCGAGCACGCGCTTGGTGTCGTCCTTGTCCTGCGCGATCTCGACGCCGATGGCGCTGGTGTAGTCGGAGAGCGTCGCCTGGATGCGGCGCAGGTTCCTGCCGAGCCCGAGCTGCACGAGCGAGCCGGAGTTGAGCCGGCGCACGGGGATGCCGCGCCGTTTCGCCTCCTCCACGATCGCGCTGGTGGACGGGCCGAGGCGCACCTGCTCGTACAGCTGGTGCAGCTCGTCCACGATCGCGCGCGCGTCGGTGGGCTCGCCGCTCATGCACGCGGTGAGAAGATCGGCCGCGCCCCTCATCGCGCGCACACCGACATCCTCCTCCTCGTACTCGACCATCACCCACCACACGCCTTCGTCGCCGGACTGCACCACGCGTCCGAAGCTGACGCTGCACCCGGCGAGGGTCTGGAGCTCCAGCGCGACGTGCTCGAGCACGTGCGGGATGTGCGTTCCCTCGCGCAGCCGCTCGAGGAAGCCACCCGTGTGGCCGCGTGTGCAGGGATGCTCACCGAGCGACGGGAGCGCGTCGATCAGACGATCGGTGAAACCGGGGAGGTCGGTGCTCCGCAGGTCTTCCAGCGAGCCGAGCCGGACCTCGGACGCGATGACGGGCGAGAGGCGCCAGTAGTTGGGGCCCCGCAGCGCCCGGATGCGCGCCACGGTGAAGTCCTGAACGGCGATGGGTACCGCGACAGTCATAGGCCCTGTGCGAGAGGGCAAATGGTGGGCCGGGGGGCGGCTCGGGGCTGCGCCCCTCGCGGGACGTGCTCGCGCTGACGCGCTCGCGTGGCGTTGCTCCGGCCGCTCCGCGGCCGATCGCGCGGCGATGCGGCGGGCGCTCACGCGCCCTGGCAGGGACAAGGGGAACTACGAACGGCTGGATGAACCACGAGGCTATCCAGCGCGACGTCGTTCCCCCGTACCGGGCGCGCTGTGCGCGCCCACGCCGCACGATGGGCGCGGAGCGCCCGAGTAACGCCCCGCGACCGGCCGCGGAGCGGCCGGAGCACGTCCCGCGAGGGGCGCAGCCCCGAGCTGCTCCTACTCCTCCGCCATGAACGGATACCGATAATCGTGCGGCGGCGAGAACGTCTCCTTCACCGCGCGCGCCGAGACCCAGCGGACCAGGTTCAGCTGCGAGCCGGCCTTGTCGTTCGTTCCGGAGCCGCGTGCGACGCCGAAGGGCTGCTGCCCGACCACGGCACCGGTCGGCTTGTCGTTGATGTAGAAGTTGCCAGCGCTGTCGCGCAGCGCCGTC
>DASZBP010000162.1:0-9578 GCA_035943915.1 Gaiellaceae bacterium
GACATCCTCAAATGCTCGATGGACGACGTGCACGTGCGCGCCGGCCACGACTCCTACTGGAACTCGCACGCCGGCTTCTCCGGCACGTACGCATCGCAGTTCGCCGTAACCGGCCTGAGCGCGGTGAAGGGGGCGACCGAGATGCTGCGCGAGGAGATCTTCAAGCTCGCCGGCGCCGTGTTCGGCGGCGTGCCGGCGGAGGCGCTGGAGCTCGCCGACGGCGGCATCCGCATCAAGGAGAACCCGGAGGCATTCCTGCCGTTCATGGCGTGCGGCGCGATCATCAACGCGAACAACGCGGGCCTCCCGGAGGATCTCGGCGTCACGCTGAACTGCCGCTACGTCTACCGCCCGCCGTTCGAGGTGCCGGACATCGAGAAGAAGTACGGCAACCTCACGCTGACCTACGCCGCGCAGGTGCACGTCGCGGTGATCGAGGTCGACCCCGAGACGGGTTACTACGACATCGTCGACTACGCAGCCGTGGACGACTGCGGCAAGCGCATCAACCCGCAGATCGTGGAGGGACAGGTCATGGGAGCGACCGCACAGGCGCTCGGCGCCGCAGTGCACGAGATCTTCGAGTACGACGAGGATGGCAACCTCCTCACCCCGAACTTCTACGACTACCACGTGCCGCACGCGCTCGACATGCCGCCGCTCAAGACCGGCTACGTCGAGAGCGCTTCGCCGTTCACGCCGCTCGGCACGAAGGGCATGGGCGAAGGCGGTGGCGCCGGCATCCACGCGGTCTGCGCGGCGGTGCAGGACGCGACAGGCGTCATCGTCACGCACAGCCACAACCCGTACCAGCGCGTCTGGCAGCTGCTGAAGGAGCGCGCATGAACGTCTCCGGCGAGCGCACGTTCGCGGCGCCACGGGAAGCGGTGTGGAACGTGCTGAACGACCCCGCGTCGATGGCGAAGACCATGCCGGGCGTCGAGAGCTTCGACGTGCACGACGAAAAGCGCTGGACGGCGAACGTCAAGATCCCGCTCGGCCTCGGCGGCCTGAAGATGAAGATCGACATGAACAAGACCGACGAGCGCGCTCCCGAGCACGCCTCGCTCGACATCAAGGGCAACGGTGTCGGCGCGATGTTGTCGATGCAGACGTCGTTCACGCTCAGCGAGGGGCCGTCGGGCGGGACTCGGATGCAGTGGGCTGCCGACGTGAAGCTCGCCGGCCCGGTCGGCTCGATGGGTCAGCGCGTGCTGCAGCCGATCGTCAACCAGCAGGTCTCGCACGTTCTCTCGGCGCTCGAGCGCGAGGTGCAGAGCTCGCTGGCGACGCACGCCGAGGGCCCGAAGGGCTACGGCCCGCCGGCGGATGCCGACACCGAGGCCGAGCCTCCCACCGGGACGAGCGGTGCCGACGACGGCACCAGCCCGCTCGAGCCGGAAGCGTACGAGGCTTAGTTAGTGGCCCCCTCGCCGACGCGTGGCACCCGTCTGCCGGCTGCACGGATGCTTGATTTTCGCTCGGCAGCCGGGCACCTGCGTCAGCGAGGAGACCACTAGTGGCACAGCCGTTTCGCATCGGGGTGATGCAACTCACCATGGAGCCGCTCGACGTCATGCTCGAGTCGGCGAAGACCATGGACGAGGTCGGCATGGACACGATCTGGCTCGCCGAGGCCTACCCGTGGTGGCGCAAGCACGGCATGGAGGCGCGCTCGTCGACCGGCGTCGCCGCGCTGATGGGCCGCGCGACCGAGCGGCTGACGATCGGCTGGGGGATCATCGCCGCGTCGACGCGCCATCCGGTGCAGGCCGCGATGGACGCGCGCGTCGTGCAGGAGGCTGCAGGCCCGGGCCGGTTCATCCTCGGCTTCGGGACGTCGAAGATCTTCCTCAACAACACGAAGACGCAGACCAAGAAGACGCTCGGCCCCATGCGCGACGCGGTGACGATCGCGCGGGGTGTGCTCTCGGGAGACCGCTTCGACTACGACGGCGACACCTGGAGCGCGGACGTTCCCGCGATGGCTGCCGACGCGCACGCGCCGCGCGAGGTGCCGCCGCTCTACGTCGCGGCGACCGCGCCGAAGATGCAGGCGCTCGCCGGCGAGATCGGGGACGGCTGCCTCACGCCGTCGATCACGACGCCCGAGTTCGTGCGCTACACGGTGAAGAACGTCGGCGCGGATATCGACATCGGCTGCACGATCGTCGCGTCGATCCACGCGACCGACCGCGACAAGGGCCGCGACGGCGCGCGTGAGATCGCGGGCATGTACCTCGCCAACAAGGTGCAGAACATCCAAGGCTCGGCCGACACGCTGCTCGACCTCGCCGGTCTCGAGCAGGACGAGATCCGCCCCGTCGCCGAGGCGATGGAAGAGGGCGGCCGGCTCGCCGCGAAGGCGAAGGTCACTGACGCGATCCTGGACAAGTGCAAGCCGATCGCCGGCACGCCCGCCGACTGCATCGCCGCCATCGAGGAATACAAGGACGCGGGCTGCACGCACGTCATGCTCGAGCTCTGGGGCGAGGACCGGCTCGAGCAGATCCGCCTGTTCGGCGAACAGGTGCTTCCCCACGTGCGCGGTTGATCGCGGAGGTGCTCGCCGCCGCGCGTGCGCGTATCGACCGGCATCCGCCGGCCGACGCGGCGCGCGAGGATGCCGTGATCGTCGATCTGCGGTGCAACGACGTCCGCGCGCGCGACGGCGTGATCGCCGGCTCGGTGCACGTCCCGCGCTCGGTGCTCGAATGGCGCTGCGACCCCGCCTCCGGCTATCCCAACCCCGCGGTGGCAGGGAAGCGCGTGCTGTTGCTGTGCGAGGAGGGCTACAGCTCGTCGCTGGCCGCCGCCTCGCTGCGCGACCTCGGATTCGACGCGGGCGACGTGGTCGGCGGCTTCGACGCCTGGTGCGAAGCGGGGCTGCCGATCGTCTCTGCGCCTCCGGCGGGCTCGGGGCTACCCGGCATGGGCGGGCCTGCGTGAGGATCAACAAGAATCGGCTCGTCGACACGGCGAGCGCCATGGTCGACATCCACAGCTTCACCGGCGACGAGCAGAAGATGGCCGAGCACATGGCCGCGCTCTTCGACGGCATGGGTCTGCAGGTGCAGTGGCAGCAGGTGGAAGACGGCCGCGCAAACGCTCTCGGCACGTGGCGCGGCACGGGTGGCGGCAAGAGCCTCATGTTCAACGGGCACATGGACACCTCGTACTCCGGCCGGGAGCCGTGGCTGAAGGACGTCCCCGGCTTCCAGCCGCAGGCATTCGTCAAGAACAACCGCCTCTACGGGCTCGGCATCTCGAACATGAAGGGCGCGCTCGCGTGTTACGTCGAAGCGGTGCGCGCGCTGCAGGACGACGGAGTGAAGCTGCGCGGCGACGTGCTGATCGCGGCAGTTTCCGGGGAGATCGAGAAGACGCAGTACGGCAACGCACAGGGCGCGCAATACCGCGGCTATGCCGCCGGCACGCGCTACCTCGTCAGCCACGGCGGCGTCGCCGACATGTGCCTGCTCGGCGAGCCGACCGAGGGCAAGGTCGTGCTCGGCCACTTCGGCGCGCTCTGGCTGCGCATCCGCGTGCACGGCAACTTCATCCACACCGCGTTCAGCGAGGGGAAGCGCGACCAGAACTCGATCCTGCGCATGCACGAGGTCACGGGCGCGATCCTCGAGTGGATCCCGACGTGGGAGAACGACGAGACGAATTCGTATCGCGGGGCCAAGGCGATCGTGAACGTCGGCGCGGTGAACGGCGGCTTCGGCTGGCGCGTCTCGCGCACGCCGCACCACACGGACATCTTCCTCGACGTGCGCGTCCCGCCGACGAAGCCGATGGGCGTCGCACGCCGCGAGGTGCTCGACTACGTGCACTTCCTGGCCCAGCGATTCCCCGACTACGGGATCGAGGGCGAGGTCTACGTGACTGCGCCCGGCGCGGAGATCGAGGAGGGCCACGAGCTCGTCGCCGCGATCGACGACGTGCACGAGAGCGTCTACGGGGACCGTCCCGGGCGTGACGTGACGCGGTGGTTCAGCGACGCGTCTGCGCTGACTCGGTACGGCGTCCCGACCGTCAACTACGGCACGTCGACCGGGCTGATGGACGTCGAGCTCGGAGAGAATCTCGACATCGACGGCCTCGTCAAGACCGCGCAGGTCTACGCTGAGGTCGCACAAAGGATCTGCGCATGAAGCTCGTCACCTATGACAATGGCAAGGTCGGGTACGTCGACGGCGAGGAGATCGTCCGCCTCGACGCGCCGACGATGCGCGCGTACTTTCGGCGCGGCGGAGCCGATGAGACGGGCGAGCGCACGCCGCTTGCCAACGCGAAGCTGTCTGCCCCGATCATCCCGAAGAAGTTCTTCCACACGGCCGGCAACTTCCGCGAGCACGAGGAAGAGTCGAAGAACGTCGACTGGTCGCACCAGATCGCGCCGTGGATCAACTTCTTCCAGAACGTCGACGCGATCGTCGGCCCCGACGAGCCCGTCATCTACCCGGAGCACCTCACCGAGGAGCTCGACTACGAGCTCGAGCTCGCGGTTGTCCTGAAGAAGCCCGGCAAGTGGTTCACGCCGGAAGAGGCGGCCGACTACATCGGCGGCTACGTCATCTTCAATGACATCACCGCGCGCGACATCCAGCGCGGCGAGATGCGCTCGGGCGTGTTCAGCTTCTGCAAGGCGATCGACACGTTCTGCCCGCTCGGCCCGTGGATCGTCACGCCCGACGAGATCCCCGACCCGCAGAACCTGGCGATGCAGCTGCGCGTAAACGGCGATGTGCGCCAGGAGTCGCACTCGAGCCGGATGAGCGTGACGATCCCGCAGATCCTCAGCAACTTCTCGGCGCTCGGCTACAGCGCAGGCGACGTGCTGTCGACTGGCACCGTCGCCGGCGTCGCCGGCTTCAAGTCGCCGGAGGAGCGCGCGCTGCTGTACCTCAAGCCCGGCGACGTGATCGAGGCCGAGATCGAGGGCATCGGCGTGCTGCGCAACCCGGTGATCTCGTGGCAGGAAGGCCACGGCGAGCCCGCGCCGCCGCGTATTCGCCCTTGGGGCGAGGACGCGTGACGTGGGCGAAGGACGACCAGAAGCTCGAGCGCGTTCGCGCGTTGATGGGCGAGCACGACCTCGACGCGCTCGTCGTCCGCGCGCCGGACAACGTTCTCTACCTCACGAACTTCTGGGGGATGAAGGGCTACGACGCGTGCGTCTTCCCGCGCGACGGCGAGCCGGTGCTGATCACGATCGAGGCTTCCGCCGAGGATGCGGAGAAGGCATGGACGAAGGACGTCCGCTTCATCAAGGGCTACGCGCCCGACGACCCGCGGCCGGTGCCCGGGCGCACGCTCGACGCAGCGCTCGCCGCGTCGCGCGATTACGCCACGGTCGGGCTCGAGCTGAGCATGGGCACGCAGGCCGCCGACCGCATGGTCGGCGAGCCGACGACGTTCACGAAGGCCTGGTTCGACGCGTGGCCCGATGCGCGCGACGGCATGGCGGTGCTCAACCCCGCCCGCGCGATCAAGACGCCGCAGGAGATCGAGCGCGTCCGTCTCGCGAACGAGATCTGCGCCGCGGCAATGGAGCATGTGCGCCGTGAGCTGCGGCCCGGCATGACCGAGGCGCAGGCAGCCGCGATCTGGCAGAGCTACGTGCACGGCGAGCAGCACGAGAACGTGGAGCTCGCGTTCGGCTTCTCGCTCGTCTGGTCGGGCTCGGGCATCAAGACGTTCACCGCAACGGGGCAGCGACCGATCCAGTACGACCAGCCGACGCTGTTCGAGATCTGGGTCGTCGCCGACGGCTACTGGGCCGACCACACGAAGCTCCTCGTGCCGGGCGAGCTACGCGCGGACTACCGCGAGTACGAGCAGCAGCTGCTCGACGTCTACAACCGCGCGATCGACTACTGCAAGCCGGGGGCGAGCCTCGCCGGCCTCGACGTGCTGATGCGCGACGGGCTGACGGATGCGGGCTACCCGGACCAGCCGACGCATCCCGTGTGCCACGGCGTCGGCGTGCGCGCGCACGAGCCTCCGTACGCGCATCGCGCGGGTGGTGGCACGATCGAGGAGAACATGGTGCTGGCGATCGAGCCCGGCGCATACTGGGAAGGCGGTGGCGGCTTGCGTGTCGAGGACAACTTCCTGATCACGGCGAATGGCGCAGAGAAGCTCTCGCCGTTCCCGGACGGAGTCGTGTCATGCGCGACCTGATCTGGACGGGCGCGTTGAACGACTCGTTCGCGCTGGGCGGACACGTCGGCCTGTACGACACGACCCTGCGCGACGGGGAGCAGACCGTCGGCGTGGTGCTCGACCCGGAGCAGAAGCTCGAGATCGCGAAGCTGCTGGACGAGCTCGGTATCGACCGCATCGAGGCCGGGTTCCCGCGCGTGTCGGACGACGATTGGCAGGCGGTCGCCAAGATTGCGGCCGCGGGGTTGCGGGCGGAGGTCTGGGGCTTCTCGCGCGCGGTTCCGGCCGACCTCGAGGCGCTCGTCGAGCTCGGCGTTCGCTACTCCGTCATCGAGTCGCCGATCTCCGACCTGAAGCTCGATGCGATCGGCGTCCCGCGCGAGAAGATGCTCGACCGTATCACCAGCGCGATGCGCTTCGCCGACGAGCACGACATCCATGCCGCGTTCTTCGGCGTCGACTCGACACGCGCGCAGCGCGACTTCTACGACGCCGTGTACTCGGCTGCGGTCGAGGCGGGCGCGAAAGAGGTCGTCGTCGTCGACACGCTCGGCATCGCGTCGCCGGAGGCGGTGGAGGAGCTCGTCGCGCACACGGTCGCCCTGGTCGACGTGCCGGTGCACTTCCACGGCCACAACGACTTCGGCGTCGCAACGGCGAGTGCCGTCGCCGCGGTGCGCGCGGGCGCCAGCTACGTGCACGGGACGATCAACGGCATGGGTGAGCGCGCCGGCAACGCGAACCTCGGCGAGGTTGCGCTGACGCTGGCCGCGCTCTACGGCGTCGAGACGAACCTGCGTCTCGACCGCATCCGCGCCGTCTCCGAGCGCGTGCGCGAGCTGTCGGGCTACCAGCTCGAGCCGTGGAAGCCGGTGACCGGCGAGACGCTGTACCGGCGCGAGTCGGGCGCGGTCGCAAGCCAGTTCCACGACCCGCAGTCGATCGAGCCGTACTCGTCTGAGCTTGTCGCCACGGAGCGCGGGATCGTCCTCGGCAAGAAGAGCGGCCTCGACTCGATTCGGATCAAGGCGGACGAGCTCGGGCTCGACGTCCCGGACGACCGGCGCGCGGAGATCCTCGACGCGGTGAAGAAGCTCGGCATGCAAAAGCGCGGCCTCGTGTCCGACGACGAGTTCAGAGGCATCGTTGCCGGAACATGACGCAGTAGTCGTCGGCTCCGGCATCAACGGCCTGTCCGCCGCCGCGCTGCTCGCGAAGGCCGGCTGGGACGTCTGCGTCCTTGAGCGCAACGACTGGTTCGGCGGATGCATCAAGACGGCCGAGATCACCGTCCCCGGCTACCACCACGACGTGTTCAGCGCGTGGCATCCGCTTTGGGTCGGCGGCCCGGTGCACCCGCAGCTCGACCTCGACGTCGAGTACCTGAACACCGACTTCCCGACGGCGACCGCGTTCCCCGACGGGAGCAGCGCGTTCCTGCTGCGCACGGCGGAGGGCAATGCCCAGGAGCTCGGCCCCGAGTGGCCCGGCATGCTCGAGAAGTTCTTTCCCAACGCGGACCTCGCGTTCGGGATCCTCGGCACGGAGCTGTGGTCGAAGAGCGGTGCGCAGCTCGGCTGGAAGGCGCTCCGCCGCCTCGGCCGCGAGGGCGCGCGCGACTTCGCCGGTGAGCTGTTCGTCTCGGCGCGCGACTGGCTCGAGTCGACGTTCGCATCGGAGAAGGCGCACGGTCTGCTTGCGCCGTGGGTCCTGCACAACGGTCTCGGCCCGGACGCGGCGGGCTCCGGCTACATGGCGCAGGTGATCGCGGTCGCGGTGCAGGAAGGCGGGATGCCGATCCCGCGCGGCGGAGGCGCGAAGCTCGCCGAGGCGCTCGTCGCGTACATCCGCGCGCACGGCGGCACGTGCGAGACGCAGCGTCATGTCGCGAGCGTGTCGAGCAACGGTGTGCGCACCGCGGACGGTGAGACGATCGGCGCGGGGCGTGCCGTGATCTGCAACGTGACGCCGACGCAACTCTACGGTGACCTGCTCGGCGGCACGCCGCCTCGGTTCCGCTACGGCCGGTCGGAGATGCAGATCCACTACGCGCTGTCGGAGCCGCCGCGCTGGGACGGAGACGAGCGGCTGGGGAAGACGGCGATCGTGCATCTGACGCCCGGGCTCGACGGCGTCTCGCGCGCGGTGAACGAGGCCGAGCGCGGCCTGCTGCCGGAGGAGGCGACGATCGTCGTCGGCCAGCCGATGACGATGGACCCGTCGCGCGCGCCGGAGGGCAAGGGCCTGCTGTGGATCCAGCTGCAGGAGCTGCCCTGGCACGTGAAGGGTGAGGGCGAGTGGACGCCGGACCGGCGAGAGCAATACGCCGATCGCATCCAGGCGCGCATCGCGAAGCACATCCCGAACCTCGAGTCGTCGATCGTCGCGCGCACGTGTCTCTCGCCGGCGGATCTGCAGGCGGCGAACATCAATCTCGTGCACGGCGACCCGTACGGCGGCGCGCTGACACTCGATCAGAGCTTCATGTGGCGGCAGCCGCACAAGACGAAGGTGCCGAACGTGTGGCACATCGGTGCGTCGACCCACCCGGGCCCCGGCCTCGGCGGCGGCTCCGGCGCGCTCGTCGCGCAGCAGCTGCTCGAGCCCTCGCTGACACGTCGCTTCAGGTCACGTCGCCGCGGTACCTGACGGTGCCAGGTTGCCGAACGCAACCGTGACAATTTCACGCCGGCTTCGTGACGTCGACTCCACATCCGTCTGTGAGCAGGGGAACCACAACTTGTTGGCTGCGGCCGTGTCGGTGCCAGGTGCAGTGACGAGACCGCAACGATTGGTGCACAGCTAGTCCGGAAGGAGCGGCATCTCGAGCGAGCTGCGGCCGAGCAGCACGCCGCGCGTCACCGCCTTCGAGCCGAAGCGTTCGCGAATCTCGTCGAGCGCGGCATCGAGGACGGCGCTGTCGTTCGCGTCGAACGGCAGCGGCAGCTGCGACGGCAGCTCGTCCTGCAGGTTCGACACGGCGACGCCGATCAGCGTCAGCCCGCGCTGAGCGATCAACGGCCCGGCCTCGGCGAGGAGCCACCTGCTCGCATCGAGGATCGCAGCGGTCTGCGCCGTTGCGTGTGGCAGCGTGCGCGAGCGCGTCGCGCGGCGGAAGTCCGAGAACCGCAGGCGCAGCGTGACCGTCCGGCCGACGCGGTGCGCGTCGCGCATCCTTCGCGTCACGCGCTCCACGAGCGCGATCAGGTCCGCGTCGATCTCCTCGGCGCTCCGCGGTCGGCGTCCGAGGGCATGCTGCGCGCCGACCGAGCGCCGGCGGCGGCGCGGTCGCACCACCCGTGGGTCGCGGTTGTTCGCCAGCGCGTGCAGGTGGCAGGCCGCTGCGCGTCCGAGCAGGAGCTCGAGCGCCGGGAGGTCGGACGCCGCAAGCTGACCGACGGTCG
>DASZBP010000163.1:0-14095 GCA_035943915.1 Gaiellaceae bacterium
AGTCCGAGTCGGTTTAACGGTGCTTGAGCGCGGTCGCGATCGTCGTCGTCATGACGGCGAGCGCGATCGCGTTCGGCACGATCACCGGCCACTCGTTGCGTGAGACGCCGTAGGCGACCCAGAGCACGAAGCCGATGAGCAGCACCAGCATGTAGCTCAGCGAGAGGCCGACGGACGACTTCCGGCGCCGGATCTCGCGGATCTGCAGCGCCGGCGCAACTCCCATCGCGACGCCCCAGGCGCCCGCGGCAACACCAAGCCATTCGTGCGTCATCGGCGCGACGCTATCGAACGCGGCTGATTTACTCGCGCGCGTGCCTGCGGTCATCGTCCTGATCCTCGTCACCGCGGTGTGGGGCGTCACGTTCGTTCAGGTGAAGGACGCGGTGGCGATCTATCCGCTGTTCGCGTTCTTCGCCGTGCGGTTCGCGCTGGGCTCGGCGGTGCTTGCCGTTCCCGCGGCGGGGCGGGTGCGCTCGCTCGGCCGTGACGGCATCGGGGCGGCGGCGCTCGCCGGCGGGCTGCTCGGCGGCGGCTACGCGTTGCAGACCGCCGGGCTCGAGCGCACGTCGGTCTCGGCGACCGGCTTCATCACGGGGATGCAGACCGTCCTCACCCCGCTGTTCGCGCTGTTTCTGTTTCGTGTTCACGCGCGGCCCGCAGCATGGGTGGGGGTCGTGCTCGCGACGGTCGGGCTCTTGATGCTCGCCGGCATCCACCGCGGGCACGCTGCCGGCGACCTGCTCGTGCTTGCAGGCGCGTGCGCATTCGCTGTGCAGATCGTGCTGATGGAGCGGTTCGCGCCCCGTTACGACGCCCTCGCGTTCACGCTCGTCGAGATGATCGTGGTGTTCATCGGTTTTCTTGCGATCGCCGGCGGGCTGCGCGAGCTGTCGTGGCCGCACGGCTGGACCGTGTGGGGCGCGCTGATCGTCACCGGGCTCTTCGCGAGCGCGTTCGCGTTCCTCGCCCAGACCTGGGCGCAGCGCCGCGTGACGGCGACGCGTACCGCGCTCGCGTTCGCGATGGAGCCGGTGTGGGCGGCGCTCTTCGGCGTGACGCTGGCCGGCGACCGGCTCGCGACGATCGGCTGGATCGGCTGCGCCGTGATCTTCGGCGGGATCTTGATCGCAGAGGTCGCATGACCGCCGTCGTCCTCGCGCTCGTGTCGGCAGCGCTGTTCGGCGCGATGACGGTCGCCGTGCGTCTCGGCCTGCGCGGGCTCGAGGATGCGAGCGCCGTCGCGCTTTCGACGATCATCCCGGCGCTCGGTGTGGCGCTCGTCGCGGCGGCGATCCGCCACGACGTGCACGGTGTGTGGCCGTTCCTGCTCGCGGGCCTGATCGCGCCCGGCGGGTCACAGGTGCTGTTCACGCTGGCGGTGCGCGAGATCGGCGCGTCGCGGACTTCCGTCGCGCTCGGCGCTGCGCCGCTCGTCGCTGTCGCGATCGCGCTGATCTTCCTCGGCGAGCCGCTGCGCCTGCCGCTGATGATCGGCGCGGTCTCCGTCGTCACCGGCGGCGTGCTGCTCGCTGCCGAGAAGGACCGGCCGGGCCATCTGCGGGCACGCGGTCTGCTCTATGCGGCCGGGGCGGCGATGCTGTTCGCGACGCGCGACAACGTGGTGCGCGCTCTCCACGGGCACGCGACGCCCGAGACGGCCGCCGCCGCGACGCTGATCGCGGGAACCGTGTTCGCGCTCCTGTGGACGCGGCGCGTCCCGACCCGGCGCGAGCTGAGGCGCCTCTCGCCGGCCGGTCTTCTGTTCGGCCTTTCCTATGTGTCGCTGTTCGAGGCGTACTGGCGGGGCCGCGTGACGATCGTGTCGCCGCTCGTCGCATCGGAGTCGCTGTGGGGCGTCGGCCTCTCGTTCCTGCTGATTCGCCAGACGGAGGGTGTGGGGCGCAAGCTCGCGATCGGCGCCGCGCTAATCGTCGCGGGCGGCGCGCTGATCGGTGCCGTGCGCTAGCGCGTACTCGATGAACTGCCGCGTGCGGGCGACCTCGTCCGCGGGCGCGGGCTGTTGCACGCGCAGCCAAGGATCAGGCCGGTCCGCGAGCGCAGCCGAGATCAGGTCGCGCCATTCCGGGTCGAGCTCACGCAGTGCCCACTCGCCAGCGACGCGCTTCGACACGACCGTGGCGCTCGCGAGCGTCTGGAGCATGCGGCAGAACGAGAGGACGAGATACGGCTGCAGCCAACGGCTCATCGTGCTCCGCTCGCGCGTCCAGATCGCGTACTCGTCGAGCTTCGCGCATGCCTCGTTGCGCAGCTCGCGGTGGCCGACGGACACGGCGGCCGGCTCGCCCGCGAGGACGATGCCGTGCTCCCGCAGCGTCCAGCGCACCACGGCGGTGTTGCAGTGCGTGTCCCAGACGAGCTCGCGCGACCCGTTGTCGAGATAGAAGAACGTCCTCGCCGGATCGGGCGTGCGGAGCGCGTCCGCCGGTACGTACGACCCTTCGAGATGCTGCGCCCACGGCGTCGGCAGCTCGTACAGCTGTCCGTGCAGCGCCTGCAGCGCATCCTGCTCGTGCGCAGAAAGCTCGCGGCGCGTTGCGACGATGAAGTCGACGTCGCTGTGCTCGTCGGCGTCGCCGACTGCGAACGACCCCACGAGGTACGCGCCCAGGAAGTTGCCGCCGAGTGCCTCGCGCGCGCCTGCGACCAGCGCGTCGAGCACGTCGTCGAGCTCCGGGAACGCGGTCAGCGGCGGGAGCGCGAGTGCTCGGCGAACATGAAGACGAGCGCGAGCACGGCGAAGGCAAGCACGAGGCCGGGGAAGTGACCGATCCCGCCGGCGATGGCGATGATCGGGATGCAGATCGCGAGGTTCGCCGGGTTGAGCACCGAGCCGGAGCCCGAGCGGTGGCGCGTGGCGCCGCGGGCGGCGACGCGCTCGTCGACCCGCTTGTCGATCTCCCGCTCCATTCGGGCGAGGAAGCCGTCGATCAGCTCCCGCTCGTGAGCGGGCCCCAGCTCCTGCCGGGCCCTGACCGTCGCCTCGAGCTCGTTCGGATCCATGGGCGGATGATCGCACACGAACGCCTCCAAGATCTGATACAACAGGGCTTAGATTTTCTGAGTAATCACTGAAGGAGACAGATCCAGATGGCAAAGACGATCGGCATCGACCTGGGCACGACCAACTCGTGCATCGCCACCCTCGAGGGCGGCGAGCCGACCGTGATCCCGAACGCCGAGGGCGGTCGCACGACCCCGTCGGTCGTCGCGTTCACGAAGGACGGCCAGCGCCTCGTCGGCGCGCCGGCCAAGCGCCAGCAGGTCACCAACCCCCAGAACACGGTCTTCTCGATCAAGCGGTTCATGGGCCGGAAGTTCGACGAGGTCAACGAGGAGATGACCATCGTCCCGTACAAGGTCGTGAAGGGCCCGAACGACGACGTCCGCGTCGAGGCCGGCGGCCAGGATTACGCGCCGCCGGAGATCAGCGCGATGATCCTCCAGAAGCTGAAGGCGGACGCCGAGGCGTATCTCGGCGAGCCGGTCACCGACGCGGTGGTCACCGTTCCGGCCTACTTCAACAACGCGCAGCGCGAGGCGACGAAGGACGCCGGCAAGGTGGCGGGCCTCAACGTGCTGCGGATCATCAACGAGCCGACCGCGGCCGCACTCGCCTACGGGCTCGACAAGGAAGGCGCAGATCAGACGATCCTCGTCTTCGACCTTGGCGGCGGCACGTTCGACGTGTCGGTGCTCGAGCTCGGCGACGGCGTCTTCGAGGTGAAGTCCACCAACGGCGACAACCACCTCGGAGGCGACAACTTCGACAAGGCGATCGTCGACTGGATGACCGCCGAGTTCAAGAAGGACCAGGGGATCGACCTCGGCGCCGACCCGATGGCGCTGCAGCGTCTCTACGAGGCGGCCGAGAAGGCGAAGATCGAGCTGTCGTCGACGATGACGACGCAGATCAACCTGCCGTTCATCACCGCCACGCAGGACGGCCCGAAGCACCTCGACCTGCAGCTGACGCGCGCCAAGCTCGAGGAGCTCGCGCACGATCTGCTCGAGCGCACCGTCGGCCCGACCAAGTCGGCGCTTGCGGATGCGGGCCTCGACGCGTCGAAGATCGACCACGTCGTCCTCGTCGGCGGCATGACGCGCATGCCCGCCGTGCAGGCGAAGGTCAAGGACCTGATCGGCAAGGAGCCGCACAAGGGCGTCAACCCGGACGAGGTCGTCGCCGTCGGCGCGGCCATCCAGGGCGGCGTGCTGAAGGGCGAGGTCAAGGACGTCCTCCTGCTCGACGTGACGCCGCTGTCACTCGGCATCGAGACCAAGGGCGGCGTGATGGCGAAGCTGATCGAGCGCAACACCACGATTCCGACCCGCAAGTCGCAGGTGTTCACCACCGCGGACGACAACCAGCCGTCGGTGGAGATCCACGTCGCGCAGGGCGAGTCGGAGATGGTCGCCTACAACAAGACGCTCGGGAAGTTCCAGCTCGTCGGCATCCCGCCGGCGCCGCGGGGCATGCCGCAGATCGAGGTGTCGTTCGACATCGACGCGAACGGGATCATCAACGTGTCCGCGAAGGATCTCGGCACCGGCAACGAGCAGCAGATCCGCATCGAAGGCGGCTCGGGCCTCAAGCAGGACGAGATCGACCGCATGATCAAGGACGCCGAGGCTCACGCCGGCGAGGCCGCGAAGCTGCGGGAGCTCGTCGACGCCAAGAACGAGGCGGAGGCGCTCGCCTACCAGATCGAGAAGTCGCTGAGCGAGCACCGCGAGAAGCTCGACGCGGGTGTCGCATCGACTGTCGAGGGCCGCATCATGGAGCTGCGCGGCGTGCTCGACAACGGCGACGTCTCGGAGATCAAGGCGAAGATCGACGCGCTGCAGGAGGCGTGGACGCAGGCTGCCTCGGCGCTCTACGCGCAGGCGTCGTCGGAGCAGCCGTCGAGCAACGGCGCTGGTACTGGTACAGGCGGCGGCGACAGCGACGACGAGGTCGTCGAGGACGCCGAGTTCGAGGTCGTCGACGAGTAATGACGGACGAGAACGTCACGGAGGAGACGCCCGAGGAGGACGTCGCCAAGCAGCGCGACGAGTATCTCGATGCGCTCCAGCGGCTGAAGGCCGAGTTCGACAACTACCGCAAGCGGGTTGCGCGCGACCAGCAGGAGCTGGCCGCGCGCGCCCACGAGCGGCTGGTGCGCGAGCTCGTGCCGGTGCTGGACGACCTCGAGCGCGCGCTCGAGGCGGCGAACGAGCACGAGAACGCGAAGCTCGAAGAGGGCGTCTCGCTCGTGCACCGCTCGCTCGCCGACCTGCTCGCGCGCGAGGGGCTCGTCGAGGTCGAGACGGAAGGCAAGTTCGACCCGCACTCGCAGGAGGCGCTGCTCGCGCAGCCGAGCGAGGCGGAGGAGGGCACCGTCATCCAGGTGCTGCAGAAGGGCTACAAGCTCGGCGACCGTGTCGTGCGGCCGGCGCGCGTCGTGATCTCACAAGGCAGCGATGCCTAACCCGTACGAGACGCTCGGCGTCGCGAAGAACGCGTCGCCGGAAGAGATCAAGAAGGCGTACCGGAAGCTCGTGCGCGAAGTGCACCCGGACCGCAATCCCGGCATGGAGGAGCGGTTCAAGGAGGTGCAGAACGCGTACGACGTGCTCTCCGACTCGGAGAAGCGCAAGCAGTATGACGCCTACGGTTCGACGAACGGCGGCATGCCGGGCGGCGGCCAGACCACGTTCGACTTCGGCGACTTCGACCTCGGCGACATCTTCGGCGGGCTGTTCGGCAGCCGAGGCGGCCAGCAGCAGCGACCGCAGCGGGGTCAGCGCGGGAACGACGTCGAGGTCGAGGTGAACCTGTCGTTCGAGGATGCGCTGCAGGGCGTGCAGACGGTCGTTCCGGTGCAGCTCGAGCTCGCGTGTCACACCTGCCACGGCACGGGCGCGGCGCCCGGAACGGCGCCGGTGAGGTGCCCGAAGTGCGGCGGCAGCGGTGTCGTCGCAACGTCGCAGGGGTTGTTCGCGCTGCAGCAGCCGTGCCCGCAGTGCCGCGGCATGGGCTCGATCGTCGAGACGCCGTGCACGACCTGTCACGGCTCCGGCCGCGAGCGGCGCACGAAGCGCTACACGGTCACGATTCCCGCCGGCGTCAAGGACGGCACGCGCATCAAGCTGAAGGCCAAGGGCGAGGCCGGCTACGGCGGCGCACCGGCGGGCGACCTGTTCGTCGTCACGCGCGTCGAGCCGTCGAAGATCTACGAACGCCGCGGCGACGACCTGCTCGTGGTCGTCCCGGTGCCGTACACGACGGTCGCGCTTGGCGGCAACGTCGAGGTGCCGACGCCGGAAGGGCCTGTGTCGCTGAAGGTCCCCGCCGGCACCGAGGACGGCAAGCTGCTGCGCATCAAGGGCCGCGGCGCGCCGAAGCTGAAGGGCAGCGGCAAGGGCGACGTCCTCGCGCGCGTGCGCATCCAGGTGCCGAAGAAGGTCAACAAGAAGCAGCGTGAGCTGCTCGAAGAGCTGGGGAAGACGTCGTGATGGACGACAGGCCCCGCTACATGATCAGCGTCGCCGCCGACCTCGTCGGCATGCACCAGCAGACGCTGCGCATGTACGAGCAGAAGGGTCTCGTGCGCCCGCAGCGCACCGCCGGCAACACGCGCCTCTATTCGGAGGCGGACATCGCGCGACTGCGTCTCATCCAGCAGCTCACCACCGAAGGCGGACTCAACCTCGCCGGTGTCGAGCGCGTGCTCCACCTGCAGGACGAGCTCACCCGCATGCGCAAGCGCCTCGAGCGCATGGAGCGTGAGATGCGCTTCGCGATCGACCAGGTGCACCGCTCGTATCGCCGGGACGTCGTGCTCTACCGGCCGCCACAACCACCCGCAGCGAGGAACTGACATGGACTTCAACAAGCTGACAACAAAGAGCCAGCAGACCGTCGCAGCCGCACAGGAGCTGGCGCGCCGTCGCGGCAACCCCGAAGTGACTCCCGACCATCTGCTGCTGACGCTGCTCGACCAGGAGCTGTTTGCCGACTGGCAGGGACTGCGCGCGGACGCGGAGCAGAAGGTCGCGGCGCTGCCGACGATCAGCGGCGGCACGCAGCAGCCGAACGCAAGCGCGTCGTTCGCGCGCGTGCTCGACAAGGCCGACGACGAGCGGAAGAAGCTCGAGGACGACTACATCTCGATCGACCATCTCTTCCTCGCGCTCGAGCCGGTGCCGCGCGACGAGATCGTCGCGTGGATCGACAAGGTGCGCGGCGGGCAGCGCGTCACGTCGCAGGACGCCGAAGGCACGTACGAGGCGCTCGCGAAGTTCGGCCGCGATCTCACCGAAGCCGCCGAGCAAGGCAAGCTCGACCCGGTCATCGGCCGCGACGAGGAGATTCGCCGCGTCATCCAGATCCTCTCGCGGCGCACGAAGAACAACCCGGTGCTGATCGGCGAGCCCGGCGTCGGCAAGACGGCGATCGCCGAAGGGCTCGCGCAGCGCATCGTCGCGGGCGACGTTCCCGAAGGCCTGAAGGACCGGCGCGTGTGGTCGCTCGACATCGGTTCGCTGCTCGCAGGCTCGAAGTACCGCGGCGAGTTCGAGGAGCGCCTCAAGGCGGTGCTCAACGAGATCAAGTCGAGTGAAGGCCGCATCGTGCTCTTCATCGACGAGCTGCACACGATCGTCGGCGCAGGCGCCGCGGAGGGCGCGGTCGACGCGGCGAACCTGCTGAAGCCGATGCTCGCGCGCGGCGAGCTGCGCTGCGTCGGCGCGACGACGCTCGACGAGTACCGCAAGCACATCGAGAAGGACGCCGCCCTCGAGCGCCGCTTCGCGCCGGTGTACGTCGGCGAGCCGAGCGTGGCCGACACGATCGCGATCCTGCGCGGGCTGAAGGAGCGCTACGAGGCGCACCACGGCGTGCGCATCCGCGATGCCGCGCTCGTTGCCGCCGCGGTGCTCAGCCACCGCTACATCGCCGACCGTTTCCTGCCCGACAAGGCGATCGACCTCGTCGACGAAGCCGCGTCGCGGCTGCGGATGGAGATCGACTCGAGCCCGCTCGAGCTCGACGAGGCGAACCGCCGCGTCGTGCAGCTCGAGGTCGAGCTCGCTGCGATGGCGAAGGAGACGCCCGGCGTGCGCGAGCCGATCGAGCGCGCGCTCGCGGAGGCGAAGGAGGAGCAGAGCTCGCTTGCCGCGCGCTGGGGCAAGGAGAAGGAGGCGCTCGAGCGCATCAAGGACGCGACGCGCCGCATCGACGAGCTCCGCATGGAAGCCGACCGCGCCGAGCGCGACGGCAACCTGCAGCGCGTCGCCGAGATCCGGTACGGCGAGATCCCGCAGCTCGAGGGCGAGCTCGCCACGCGCGAGGCGCCCGAGCACCCGATGGTGAAGGAAGAGGTCGACGAGGACGACGTCGCGCTCACCGTCGCGCGGTGGACGGGCATCCCCGTGGATCGTCTGCTCGAGGGCGAGACCGAGAAGCTGATCCACATGGAGGACCGCCTGCACCAGCGTGTCGTCGGACAGGACGAAGCGGTGTCCGCGGTCGCGAACGCGCTGCGCCGCGCGCGTACCGGGCTGCAGGACCCGAACCGCCCGATCGGATCGTTCGTGTTCCTCGGCCCGACCGGCGTCGGCAAGACGGAGCTCGCACGCGCGCTCGCCGAGTTCATGTTCGACGACTACCGCGCCATGGTGCGACTCGACATGAGCGAGTACCAGGAGCGACACACCGTCGCGCGCCTGCTCGGCGCGCCTCCGGGCTACGTCGGGTACGAGGAAGGCGGCCAGCTCACCGAAGCAGTGCGTCGCCGGCCGTACACCGTCGTCTTGCTCGACGAGATCGAGAAGGCGCACGCCGAGGTGTTCGACGTGCTGCTGCAGGTGCTCGACGACGGCCGCCTGACCGACGGCCAGGGCCGCACGGTCGACTTCCGCAACACGGTCCTGATCATGACGTCGAACATCCGAAGCGCCGAGGCGATGCGCGAGCACTTCCGCCCGGAGTTCCTGAACCGCATCGACGAGATCGTCGAGTTCAAGGCGCTGTCGCGCGAGCAGCTCGGCTCGATCGTCGACCTGCAGCTCGCACGCCTGCACGAGCGGCTCGCCGAGCGCGGGCTCACGCTCGAGCTTTCGGAGGAGGCGAAGGAGCTGATCGGCGACGCGGGGTGGGACCCCGCCTACGGCGCCCGGCCGCTCAAGCGCGCGATCCAGCGAATGCTCGAGAACCCGCTCGCACTGCGGCTCCTCGAGGGCGACTTCGCGGAAGGCGACACGGTGGTCGTCGAGGTGCAGAACGGCGATCTCGCGTTCACACGCAGCTCATCCCCGGCTGTCGCGGCCTGACCGATACGGTCCGGCGATGCGCCGGATCCTCGCACTCGTCGTGCTCGCAGCGGCCGCCGCAACGGCGGCCGTCGCGTTTCACGCAAGCGCCGCGGCTTCGAGCGTGCGCAAGGGCGCACAGCCGATCCGCGTCGACGGCCTGACGCTGCCGTCGAAGGTGAAGGGCAACTACGTCGCGCTCGCGCAGAACGGCGCCTTCGTGCCGCACTTCTGGGCGGGCGTGAACCTCGGCTCGACGACACCGGGGACGCTGCCCGGCCAGGTCGCCGCGACGCGCGCGAACTACGACGACTGGCTCGCGGGGATGGGCGACGCGAACGTCTCGGTCGTCCGCATCTACACGATCCTGCGCCCGTCGTTCTACGACGCGCTCGCGGCGTACGACAAGGCGCACGCGACCAACCCGATCTACTTCATGCAGGGCGTGTGGATCCCCGAGGTGCCGTTCGACAAGACCGGCAACGCGTGGGATCCGGCCGTCACCAACGGCTTCAAGCAGGAGATCGAGGACGCCGTGAACGTGGTGCACGGCCACGCGACGCTGCCGCTGATCCCCGGCCATGCAGGCGGCCGTTACCGGTCCGACGTGTCGCGGTGGTTGCTCGGATGGTCGCCGGGCATCGAGTGGGACCCGAACCTCACGAGGATCACGCTGAAGAAGAACGCGCATCGCGCGCGCTACGTCGGCCGCTACATCACGACGACGCCGAAGGCGAACGCGATGGAGAGCTGGCTCGCGATGGAGCTCGACTGGCTCGCGTCACTCGAGGCGAAGCGAGGGTGGAGCCGGCCGCTGACGTTCACGAACTGGCTCACCGCCGACCCGCTGCACCATCCGTACGAGCCGCTGCCGCGGGAGGACATCGTGTCGATCGACGCGACGCACGTCGCCGCGACGACCAGATGGCCCGGTGGCTTCTTCGCGAGCTACCACGCGTATCCGTACTACCCGGACTTCCTGCGCCGCACGCCGCAGTATGCGCACTACCGGCGGCCGTGGGACGGGAAGATCGACCCGTACGCCGGCTACCTGCACGCGCTCAAGGCGTACCACGGCAAGCAGGCAGTGATGATCACCGAGTTCGGCGTGCCGTCGAGCATCGGCATCGCGCACTGGGGACCTGCCGGGCGCGACCAGGGCGACCATTCCGAGACGGACCAGGCAAAGCTCGACGCGGAGATGTTCGAAGACCAGCGCCGCGAGGGTCTCGCAGGCGGCGTGATGTTCGAGTGGATCGAGGAGTGGTTCAAGTTCACCTGGAACACCGTCGACTACCAGCTGCCGGCCGTGCGCCGCGAGCTGTGGCACGACCCGATGACGAACGAGCAGTACTTCGGGATCGTCGCGGCCGACCCCGGCAAGACGGCGGCTGTGACGCTCGACGGCAAGGATGACGAGTGGACGAAGAACGCCAGCCAGGTGATCGCCGAGTCGCGCGGCCCGGTGCGCGAGGTGCGCGCAGTGAAGGACGAGGAGTACCTGTATCTCCGCCTGCGGCTCGACAAGAAGAACAGCTGGCAGAAGACGCCGATCACCGTCGGCTTCAACGTGCAGCCGGGCGGCAACAAGGGGCTGCCGGGCCTGCACGGGTTCGATCCGAAGGCGGAGGTCGCGGTGACGATCGGGCCAGGCGACCAGGCGCACCTGAAGCAGGCGGCGTGGATCGACCCGGTGCTCTTCCAGTACGCGGTCAGGTACCCGTTCATCAAGTTCCCGAAGAAGGCGCTCTATCCGAACTCGGGCGTGTGGGTCAGCCCGAGCCAGATCCTCAACCGGCCGCTGTACGTCCGCCCGACGCACAAGCAGTACGGCGTCGAGCTGCATTCGTACGCGAAGCTCGGCTGGGGCTCGGAGTCGGACGACGAGCGCAATCTCGTCGACGGCAAGGACTACGTCGTTGAGGTGCGCATCCCGTACGCGATGCTCGGCTACTCCGACCCGTCGAGCAACCAGGTTCTCGTCCCGCACTTCGACGGGACGTTGTCGTCGAAGACCGTCGGTCGTGTCGGGATTGCGCTCGCAGAAGGGCAGCAGCGGCTCGCCACGTCGGGCTACGCGTGGGACCAGTGGCAGTCCGTGCAGTGGCACGAGCGCCGCAAGGCGGGCTGGCCGATCTTCTCGCAGGAATTCGCGCGCGCGAACAGCGCGACCGTCGGCTAGCTACGCCGGCAGCGGAACGTCGTCGAAGAAGTCGGCGCCGGCTTGCTCGGGCGGCGCGCCGTAGATGTAGAGGACGAGTTCCTCATCCGACTCGTTCCGCACCTGCAGCGGTGTTCCGGGCTCGACCGCGACGACTCCGCCATGGCCGACGTCCACGCGCTCGGCGGGGTCGCCGAGCAGCATCGTCAGCGTCCCGGACATCACGACGAAGATCTCCTCCTGCGCCTTGTCGGCGTGGCGGCGGCCCGTCGTGTGCGCCGGGTAGCGCCACACTCGCGCGCGCGACTCCTTCAACTCGAGCTTGGAGGTCAGGTCGGCGACGAGCCGCCCGTGCGCCTCGCCCTCGCGCGCGTCGCGCTCCTCGAAGTCGAGTGAAGTCGGATCGGCGGCATGCCAGCCCACGGAACGCATCCTACGTGGCTAGCGTGCGCTCATGATCCTCGTGGTGGCTGCGACGGCTTTCGAGGCCAAACTCGCTGAAGGGCACGCGGTCGAGACCGTGGTGTGCGGCATTGGTCCGGTCGAAGCAGCGCTCGCGACGTCGGCAGCGCTCGCCGAGCGCCGGCCCGATGCCGTGCTGCAGATCGGGATCGCGGGTGCTCAGACGCTTTCGAACGGCTCGGTAGCCATCGGCTCCGAGGCGGTGTACTGCGACATCCAGGATCCGCAGGCGCGTATCCCGCGCGTCGAGCGCATCGCGTCGGACCCCGGCCTGCTGGCGGTGGCGCGACGAGCCCTCCCGCAGGCGCACGTGCTCCCGATCGGGACGAGCGCGCGCGTCGGGGGAGGCGCCGGCTGCGAAGTGGAGGCGATGGAAGGCTTTGCGGTGCTTCGCGCAGCGTCGCTTGCGGGCGTACCGGCGCTCGAGCTGCGCGCGATCTCGAACGCGGTCGCAGACAGCGACCGCTCCCTCTGGACGATCGACGACGCGCTTGCGGCGCTCGGCAAGGCAATGGGCGCGGTACTCGCGGAGATTGCGAATGCCTGAGCTGCCGCCGCCGTTGCCGCCCGACCAGCGCACCGTCGGGCAGCTGATCGCCGAGACGATCCGTTTCTACGGCGCCCACTTCTGGCGGGCTCTTCCACTCGGGCTGCCGCTTGCGGTCGTCGACTTCGAGGCCGCCGTGCACCACACGATCGGCGTCCAGATCGCGCTGTTCCTCGGCGCGACGCCGCTGTTCGTCGCCGGGTACCTCTGGGCGTGCCGCCTCATGCTCGAGGCGGCGCCGACCGCGACCGCGGCGGTCGTGGCGACCCTGATCTGGCTCCCGTTCCCGGCACTGCGTGCGTTTTACGTGCTGCCGGCGATCGCGTGGCTCGCGTTCATCGGGCTCTCCGTGCCGGCCGCCATGACGGAAGGGCTCGGCTTCCGCGCCGCGCTCGCGCGCGGGCGGCGGCTCGGACTCGCCGACTACGTGCACGCCCTCGGGTCGCTCGCTGCCCTCGTCGTGGTCGTCGGCGTCGCAGAGGAAGCGCTTGCCGCGCTCCTGCACACGCAGAGCGACAACGGCGCGCGCGCAGCGCTGTTCCTCTCCGACCTTGTGCTCAGCCCGATGCTCTTCCTCGGCGGCGCTCTCCTGTACGTCGACCAGGCAGCGCGAGTAAGGTCCCCGCATGCCGATCTTCATCCTCCTGTCGACTCTGACAGAGCAAGGCGTGCGGACGCTCAAGTCGAACCCTGAGCGGCTCCGCCAGGTGAACCAGGACATCGAGGAGCTCGGGTGCAAAGTGCTGCACCAGTGGGCGACCCTCGGTGAGTTCGACTTCGTAAACGTCGTCGAGGCACCGGACATCGCGACCGTCGCCAAGGTGTCGGTCGCACTCGCGTCGCGTGGGTCCACGCGGATCGAGACGCTCCCGGCGCTCGGCGTCGACGAGTTCCTCCAGACCCTCGAGTAGCTAGCTGCTCGAGGCGATCTCGCCGGCGAGGCGGGCGTTCCCGACGATCAGGTCGCGGTTCGCCCGCTGCGTCCGGCCGCCGCTCTCGCGGTGGAGCCAGCCGAGGACGAACGGTGTGACGGCCTGCCCGTGGACGCCCTCGCGGCCGGCTTGCTCGAGCGCCGCGGTGATCAGCGGCTCGACGTCGTCGAGGCTCTCGTCCGGGGGCCGGCCGAGCAGCAGCCCGCCGCCGCCGAGGTCCCAGTGCGCTTGCGCGACGCGCGCTGCTTCGCCGGCTGACTCGACGCGTGCCGACACGGGCGGGCCGCCGTGCGCGGTGTAGAAGAGCGGCAGGTCGTCGGTGCGGTAGCCGAGCACCGGCACGCCGAGCGTCTCGAGCAGCTCGGTCGTCGCCGGCACGTCGAGCAGCGACTTCACGCCCGACGAGATGACGAGTGCCTGGGTCGACGCGAGCGCACTGAGATCGGCGGAGACGTCGGGCGGCGTCGGCCAGCCGCGGTGCACGCCGCCGAGCCCCCCGGTTGCCATGAAGCGAATGCCCGCGCGTCGCGCGGCGGCGAGCGTGCCGCCGACCGTGGTCGCGCCGACTGCGCCCTGTGCGACTGCGGCGCCGAGGTCGCGCGGGCCGAGCTTGCGGGAGCTCGCGTCGTAGCGCGCCAGCTCCGCTTCGCTGAGGCCGATCACGAGCTCGCCGTCGAG
>DASZBP010000164.1:0-1752 GCA_035943915.1 Gaiellaceae bacterium
CGTTTAGGACGCCGACCTCGTAGGCCGTCGGGAGGATGTCCGACAGGAACAGCACCTGCTCGTCGGACAGCTCCGCCGGCACCTGGAACACCGACGTATCGGCGAACGGGACGCGGGCGTACTCGGCCTGTAGGCCGTCGATCAGGTGGCCGAAGATCCAGCCGCCGCCACCGGTGCACAGGCCGTAGCGGGCTTCCTTGCAGAAGCGGCAGCGGCCACACGACGTGATACAGGAGAGCAGCACGCGGTCGCCGATCTCGAGCGTGCTGACGGCGGCGCCCTTCTCAGTGACGGTGCCGACAGCCTCGTGGCCGAGGATGGTTCCAGGCGTTGTCTCGGGCACGTCGCCTTTCAGGATGTGCAGATCGGAGCCGCAGATGGTCGACGTCTCGATGCGGACGACGATGTCCGTCGGCTGCTCGATCACCGGGTCGGGCACATCGTCCCAAGAACGCTGACCGGGGCCGTGGTAGACAAGAGCTTTCATAGCGGGTCTCCTTTGATTGCCTACAGCTTCGCGCGCGCACGGCGCTCGCCCGTCGGGGATAGGCACTGCTCAGGTTGCGGGCTTTCCGCAACAAGAACAGCGCCGCTCCCCTATCGCCGCCCCGCCGCGCGGAGCGATAGTGGATCTATGAAGACCTCGTACGCCGTCAAATGGCGCGAGCCCAGCGGCCACACGTTTCTGGGTCGGCTCGAGTTCTCGACGGATGCTCTTGTCCTCGAGGGACGCAACGGCAGCGAGGGCGCAGTGGTACGCACGATCGGCTTTGACGAGCTTTGTGGTTTTCGTCTTGGCCGAAGCGCGGAGGAGCGCCTTGATGGGCAAGCGACGTTGGTAGTGGAGCGTCCGCTCGGCAACTTCCTCGTTACGAGCAGCATTGTTCACGCGGGAGTCTTGCAGGAGCTCGTCCACCGCTTGTCGGAGCTTTCGTTTACCTCGTAGTGCGCGGCCGGCTTGTGCACACCGCGCATAGTTCGTGCCTGGCGCCGAAGGCGTCCTTGAGCAGTCCGACCGACTTAGTCAGCGGCGACGTGAGCCTGGCGATCGATCTCCGTCGAGAAGGGCACGGACGCCACGCGCGATCATGACGTCTTCGCGCGCTGTTACGACGCGGACTGCGACCGGGGAGCCCGCCCTGGCAAGGTCGGTGTCGGGCTGACCGATGGCGTTCGCACCGGCGTCGAGCTCGACACCGAGGAAAGCCAATTGACGGCAGATGTCGGCCCGGACATTCGCTGAGTGCTCGCCAACGCCGGCTGTGAAGACGAGCGTATCGAGCCCACCAAGGGCAACCGCCATCGCGGCGACCGCCTGCGCAATCCGATAGCAGTAGATGCCGAGCGCCAGCGCCGCCGCCGGTGACGGGTCCGCCGCCACACTCTCGACGTCACCGCTGCTGGCGAGCCCCAGCAGTCCCGACTCGTGTTCGAGCGCGCCCTCGAGCTCGTCGAGGCTGACTCCATGGCGCAGCAGATAGAGGAGGGCACCGGGATCGAGCGAGCCAGCACGGGTCGCCATCGGCACGCCGTCAAGCGGGGTGAAACCCATGCTGGTATCGACCGACTCGCCGTTGCGGACCGCGGATACCGAGCAGCCACCTCCGAGGTGGCAGACAACCAACCGCTCCACGTTGATCTGCGCTGCTGACCAGGCGACGGACAAGCCGTGAAAGCCGTAGCGGTGGATGCCGCGCGCTCGGAAGCGCTCAGGCAACAGATAGGTCGAGGCCGTCTTGGGCAACGTGCGAT
>DASZBP010000165.1:0-1693 GCA_035943915.1 Gaiellaceae bacterium
CGGCGCCGACTTTGCGAAGGGAAGCCGATTCCTCCCTGGTGGGGGAAGCTCCGACATCACCTGGCTTCGCCAGGCGGGGAATGCAACGCTTGGCATGCTCGTCAACCGGCTGTTCAGGACGCGGTACACGGACCTCTGCTACGGCTTCAACGCGTTTTGGCGATGCCACCTGTCGGCGATCGCGCCTGACTGCGACGGGTTCGAGGTCGAGACCCTCATCAACATCCGGGCTGCCCGCGCCAACCTGATCGTCCACGAGGTGCCGAGCTTCGAAGACAAGCGTATGCACGGCAATAGCAACCTGCGGACATTTCGGGATGGCTGGCGCGTTCTTCGTACGATCGCGACGGAGCGGTTCTCCCCTCGCGTCAGGAACTCTGCGGCCCTCCGAGCGATGCACCATGCAGCGGCTGAATTTGAGCGTTGGGATCGGCCAACTCGCGCGTCGTCCCGCGAAGACGAGCGAACGGCGGCCATGTCGCCGAGCGGCTGATGATCACAGTTATGCGCGAACCTCGGCGTTAGGATGGAGTCGGATCCGCGGCCGATCCTTGTCACGGGATCGCCGAGAAGCGGGACGACCTGGGTGGGTCGCGTCATCTGCGCGAGCAAGGGCGCGGAATACCTCAGCGAGCCATTCAATCCGGAAAATCGGTCTCTTGTCGATTTGCGGATCAATCGCTGGTTCACGTACGTGTGCCGCGACAACGAGGCCGACTTCCTAACGAGCTTCGATGCGGCGCTCAGCCATCGGCCTCGGGTCATGGCGTCGCTCCGGCGGATGCGGCAGCCCTCGGACGTTGTTCGCATCGCCCGTCGCGTCGCCCAATCGGCCCGCGGCCGCTCACGCGGGGGCCGCCTCCTGTTCAAGGATCCCTTTGCGGCCTTCTCGGCCGAGTGGTTCGCGGATCGCCTCGGCGCGCAAGTTGTAGTGGTGGTCCGCCACCCACTTCCTGTCGTAGCCAGTCTGAAGCGACTGGGTTGGACATTCCCCCTCGAAGATCTGCTTTCCCAACCGTTGTTCCTGAGGGACTGCGTGCACGCGGAAACGCTGGCGGAGAGTCTGCTCTCCGAGGGGAACTTGGAACCCCTGCTCGTGAACTGCCTCTGCTGGTGTCTCATCTACGACCACCTCCGCGAGATCGCGGCGCGCCGGCCGGACATCATTGTCGTTCGCCATGAGGACCTGTCCGCCCACCCCGAAGAGGCGTATGAAGAGCTCTTCGACTCTTTGGGGCTTCCGTTGACGAACGACGTCGTCCATCAGCTTCGCCACATGACCGAACCGTCGAACCCCGCCGAGCTCGACATCGACAATCCTCACTCGACGCGTCTCCACAGCCGTGCGAATCTCGAGAACTGGCGGTCCCGCCTCACCGCCTCGGAGATCGCGTCGATAGATGCAGCGACGGCGGAGGTCGCATCGGCGTGGTACTCGGCTCCTCCGTCCGGCGCGTGAATGGACGCGACCGTCGAATACGCGAACCTGCGAGCGCCGATCGCAGTGGAAGAAATCGAGATTTCGCAGCGGTGGCAGCTCGAACCGGCTAGCGCGACCACTCTGGCATTGGCGCGCCTACACGGCGAGCCTCTGGGACTGGTGATTCTTCACCCCGGCGACGATCCGGTGGACCGGGTGTGGGACATGTTCTCCGCGCGCATCGAGGCACATGCTGCACGTGAGGATGTCGTA
>DASZBP010000166.1:0-7137 GCA_035943915.1 Gaiellaceae bacterium
GAGCGTCGCGACGCCGAGGAGCTCCGCGCGGATGATCGGGTTGTTCTTGATCCACCGGATCCCCGACATGATCCCGCCGCTCTCGCGCGACGCGGCGGGCGGCTCCTCCGCGTCGATTCGTGCGAGGAACAACGCCGACCAGAGGAACGAGACGCCGTCCACCGCGAGCGCATACGGTCCGCGCAGCAGCTGCACGAGCACACCGCCGAGGCTCTGGCCGAAGAGGAACGACCCGCCGCGCATGCCGTTTGCGAGCGCCTGCGCCTCGACGTAGTCGCTGCGGTCGACAACCGCCTGGAAGAACCCGCCGTACGCCACGTAGAACACGACGGTCAGCGAGCCGAGCACGAACGCGACGACGTACAGCAGCGGCCACGTCAGCTGACCGAGGGCGAACGCGACCGGGATGACGAGCGTGACGAGCCCGCGCAGCACGTCGGCGACCAGCATCGCCTGGCGGCGGCGGCCGCTGCGGTCGATCCACACCCCCGTGTGAAGCGAGAAGAGCAGGTTCGGGATCAGCGAGACGGTGAGCACGGCGCCCATCTGGCCTGCGCTCGCGTGCAACGCGAGCACGGCGGTGAGCGGCAGGGCGATGTTGGAGATCTGGTCCCCGAGCAGCGAGACCGACATCCCCGTGAAGTAGAGACGGAAGTTCCGGTTCCGCTTGAGGAGCCCCGGGATCACGGCTTCGGCACCCCGCGGACGATGACGTGCGCGACGCGTGCGCCGCGCGGCTTCCGCTCGCGGGAGCCGACGAGGTAGGGCGCGAGCAACGCCTGGATCTGATCGCCGAGCGACTCGAGCTCGTCGGCGGTCACGAGCACCGTCGTCTGCAGGAATGAGGTCGCGTTGCGCCACGCATCCGAGAACGAGCGCTCGCGTGTGACGTAGGCGCGGACAGCGTCGTCCCCGACCTCGAGTAGCGCAGCGCGTGCCAGCTGCGCGGCCGCCTGGAAGTCCTCGTCCGCGTCGGTGCCCGCGTCCCAGTCGACGCTGCCGACGCGCGCCCGCCACCGCCGCTCGCGTCCGTCCGGGCTCGGGACTTCCTCGACGAACCCGTGCTTGGCGAGCGTGCGCAGGTGGTAGCTGCACGACTGCGGGCTCTCGCCGACCTCCGCGGCGCACTCGGTCGCCGTCGCGTCGCCCTGCGCGCGCAGATGCCCGAGGAGTTGCAGCCGGGTCTTGTGCGCCAGGGCGCGCAGCGCGTCCGTGGAGGTCAGGCGGGGTGAGGATGCGAAAGAGATATTGCGAAAATATCGTTTCGCATCTCTGGTGTCAATCGGGCCCGTCGAGCAGGATGCGAATGCTGCGCGTGAGGTCGTCGGCGGTGAACGGCTTCTGCAAGAACGCGACGCCCTGTTCGAGGATGCCGTGGTGGTCGATGACCGACCCCGTGTAGCCCGACATGTAAAGCACCTGCGTGCCGGGCCGCATCGAGGTCACGGCCTGCGCGACCTCACGCCCGCTCATGCCCGGCATGACGACGTCGGTGAGCAGGAGCTCGACGGGGCGGTTGTTGCGGCGCAGCAGCTCGAGCGCGGAAGGCCCGTCGCCGGCCTGCAGCACGGTGTAGCCGCTCGTCTCGAGGATCTCGGCGACGAGCCGGCGGACGACTGCCTCGTCTTCGACGAGCAGGATCGTCTCGGTCCCGACGCGCGGCGGCGTGACCGGGAGGGGCGGAGCCGGAGCCTCGGCCTCGTTGGCGACGCGAGGCAGCGTGATGCGGAACGACGTGCCGATGCCGGGCTCAGAGTCGACGACGATCGTCCCGCCACTCTGCTCGACGATGCCGTACACCGTCGCGAGCCCGAGCCCGGTACCGCCTTCCTTCGTCGTGAAGAACGGGTCGAACAGCCGCTGGCGCTGGTCCTCGGTCATGCCGATGCCGGTATCCGTGAGGCGCATCACGACGAGCTCAGCGTCGCCTTCCGCAACGTTCATCGTCTCGATCGTCAGCGAGCCGCCGCTCGGCATCGCGTCACGTGCGTTGACCACGAGGTTGATGATCACCTGCTCGATCTGCGTCGGGTCTGCGCGTACCGCGCCGAGTGACTGGTCGGCGTGGAACACGAGCTCCACGTCCTCGCCGATCAGGCGACGGAGCATCATGTCCATGTCGGTGACGATCGCGTTGAGGTTGACGACGCGCGGCTGCAGCACCTGGCGACGGCTGAACGCGAGCAGCTGGCCGGTGAGCGACGCGGCGCGCTGTGCCGCGCGCTTGATCTCCTCGGCGTGCCGCCGCTGCCGCTCGTCCTCGATCGAGCCGATCAGGAACTCGGTGTAGCCGGAGATCGCCGTCAGCAGGTTGTTGAAGTCATGCGCGATCCCGCCTGCGAGCCGCCCGACCGCCTCCATCTTCTGCGCCTGCCGCAGTTGCAGCTCGAGCGCGTGACGCTCGCTCACGTCCTCGACGTGCGCGACGAAGTGCACGGGGTTGCCTTCGTAGTCGCGGATGAGCGACACACCGAGGCGCACCCAGACCTCGCGTCCGTCCTTGCGGCGCATGCGCGCCTCGCCGATGTAGAAGTCGCGCTTGCCTTCCAGCAGCTCGCCGGTCAGCGTCCGCAGGTGGGCGATCTCGTCGTCGTCGGCGAGGAGCATCCCCCAGTGGCTGCGCATCAGCTCGCCGCTCGAGTACCCGAGCATCTCGCTGAGCCGCTCGTTCGCCTGGACGAAGTGCCCGTCGAGAGCCGACAGCGCGATCGCGACCGAAGCCGTGTAGAAGGCACCGCGGAAGCGCTCTTCGCTCTCCTGCAGTGCCCGCCGGGCATAGACGCGTTCCGTGACGTTGTCGAACGCCGCAGCGACCCGGCCGTCGCCGAGCGGGTACGCCTTGACGTGGAAGACGCCGCGCCGGATGCGGCTGTCGCCGTACTCGAGCTCACCGAGGTCGAGTCGCTCGCCGGTTGCGATGACGTGATTCAACGACTTGTCGATGTCGTCAGCGCTCGCCGGCAGCACCTCCGCAGCCGACCGCCCGATCACGTCGTCGCGCACCAGGCCCGTGGCCTGGAAACTTGCTTCGTTCGCGTACTCGATCACCAGGCGCCCGTCGGGCTGCTGCGCGAAGATCCAGAGCGCGGTCTGCATGTGCTCGACGACCTCGCTCTGCAGGCGCAGCCGCTCGACGAGTTGGTTCCGCGTCGCAAGCTCTTCCGCGTTGCGCATGACGCCCGACACGAACTGCGCCATGACGGTCGTCGTCTCGACGGCGAGCTCGTCGAATGCGTTCGGATCGCTCGAGACGACGCTGAGGACTCCGACGACGCGGCCTTCGCGCTCGAGCGGCGCGGAGATGAGCGAGCGCGTGCGCGCGATCTCGGCGGTGGGGCGATGCGCGCGCTTGTCGATCGACGCATCTGCCGTGTGAAGTGTTCGACCTTGCGTGACGACGAGGCCGCCGAGGCTGTCGGCGATCGAGTGCTTCAGTCCTTCGTGACCGGCGCACATGCCGCTTGCGTATTGCCATACGAGCTCGTGGCCATCGACGACCGCGACGGTTGCGCCGTCGGCGCCGGTCAGGCGCTGCGCGCGCTCGACGATTGCCGCCGTTACGGCGTCCGGGTCGAGCTCGAGCGCGGAAATGGCGCGCTGAGTCTCGATGATCGCGCGCGTGCGCTCGAGGTTCGACTCGAGACGCGTCTGGTGCGCTCGCCGTTCGGTGACGTCGCGCAGCGTCGTGTGCGTGCGGCCGTCGTCCAGCGTCCGTGTCGAATACTCGATCAGAACGGCGGTGCCGTCCTTGCGCTTGAGCGGGCGCTCGTCGCGCACGATGCCGCGCGTCTGCACGACGTCGAGCCACTCCGCAGCCTCGGCGGCGGTCGCGAGGTCGGCGGCGTGCATCGAACGGAGCTCGCCGACGCTGTACCCGAGCAGCGCCGCTGCCTCTTCGTTCGCGTCGAGCAGGTGGCCCTCGGCGTCGGTGACGAGTATCGCGTCGGCCGCCTGGTCGTGGAGCCGGCGGTACTCGCGCTCGCTGCGCTCGACGCGCTCGACGAGCTCCGCGTTGCGCAGCGCGATCGCAGCGGAGCGCGCGAGCATGTCCGCGGTGAGGATGTCGTTCTCCGTGAACGCGTCGGGACGGTGGCTGCGCACGCCGAGGATGCCGCGCGTCGCGCCGTCGTAGAACACGGGGACCAGCACGATCACGCCTGCGCCTGCGGTCAGGCTCTCGTCGAGTGTGCTGCCTTCGCCCGCGCGCAGCACTGCGAGCTCGCCCGTCTGCACCGTGCGGCCGCCGAGCGTCTCGCCGAGCGGGATGATCCTGCCCTGCAGGGGCGTGTCGGCGCCGAGGGACACCTTGAAGTACGCGTACCCGTTCTCGACCGCGGAGAGGGACGCGCCGTCCGCGCCCTCGAGCCGCATGAGGTACTCGACGATGCCGTGCATCACGGCCTGCACCTCGCCGCTCAGCGAGGCGACTTCGAGCTGGCGCTCGAGTTGCTCGAGGAGCAAGTTGTCGGTCACGAGATCAATCCTTGCCGAAGTGCGGTCGCGACTGCTTGGGTGCGCGTTGCCGCGCCGAGCCGTTCCGACGCCTTGCGGAGGTGCGTGCGCACCGTCTCGGAGCCGATGCCGAGCCGCTTGCCGATCTCCTCGTGCCGCAGCCCATCGGCGAGCAGGCTGAGTACCTCGATCTCCCGATCGGTGAGCGGCGACGAGCGGTTCGTGCGGCGGAGGGCGGGGTCGAGGTACGTGCGCCCCTGCAGCGCGGCGTCGACCGCCCGCGCGATGTCGGCGAGCGGCGCCTCCTTCAGCAGCACCGCGACGGCACCCGCGTCGTACGCCTCGCGCGCGAGCGTCTGGTCGGCATCGGCGGTGTAGACGACGATGCGCGTCTGAGGTGAGACGGCGGCGATCCCCGATACGAGATCGGCGCCAAAGCGCCGAGGCATACGCCAGTCGACGAGCGCAGCGTCTGGCTGGTGCTCGGCCGCGAGCGCGCATGCCTGCTCGCCGTCGCGCGCGAGCGCCGGGATCTCGAAATCGTGCGCTTCGAGGTACGAGGAGACGGCCGCGAGCAGCGCAGGATGGTCGTCCGCGACGAGAACGGATGCGCGCGTCACGCGCGCTCGCCCGCGACCAGCTCGAGCAGGCGCATGCCGGCGGACGAGAGCTCGAGCTCGCCCCGTTCGATCAAACCCAGGACGAGCTCGACGATCCGCGCGTCCCATTGCGAGCCGGCGCCGCGCGTCAGCTCGTCGACCGACTCCTCCGGCGTGAGCGGCCGCCGATACAGCTGGCGAGACGACATCACCTCCACCGAGTCGGCGACGGCGACGATGCGCGCGGACAGCGGGATGTCCTCGCCCGCGAGCCCGTCGGGGTACCCGGCGCCGTCCCAGCGCTCGTGGTGGTGCCGCACGATCGGCCGTGCGGGCGCGAGCAGGTCGAGTGGCTCGAGCAGCCGGTCGCCGATGAGGGGATGCTGTTGGACGATCGCGCGCTCGTCTTTGTCGAGCGGGCCCGGCTTGAGCAGCACGCGGTCCGGGATGCCGATCTTGCCGACGTCGTGAAGGACGGCGCCGAGACGGATGGCTTCGACCTCGTCCGCGTCGAGGCCGACGTCCTCCGCGATCCGGACTGCGAGTGACGCAAGCCGCTCGCAGTGGCCGTGCAGATACGAGTCGCGCGCTTCGATCGCGTTCGCGAGCGCGCTCGCCAGCGTCGGTGCCAGCAGTCGCTCGCGCAGCTCGTCGCGGCTGCGCGACGCGCGCTCAAGAGCGTGCGCTGCGGCTTGTTGCAGCTCCTGATGCGTGAACGGCTTCGTGACGAGCCCGGCGGCGCCGCGCGTCAGTGCCTGGCTGAGGGTGTCGTACGTGCCGGCGCCTGTGACGAGCAGAACCGGCAGCGACGCGCGGCGCGCACGTACGGCTTCGAGCAGCTCGAGCCCGGACAGGCCCGGCATCACGATGTCGCTCACGACGAGATCGAAGTCGTCGCGCTCCTCGAGCACCGTGACCGCTGACTCCGCCGTGTCGGCGTTGACGACCTCGTGACCTCCGTGCTCGAGGATCTCGACCATCAGGTTGCGGATGATCGGCTCGTCGTCGATGACCAGGATGCGGCTCACGGCGTGCCCTTGACGACCGGCAGGCGCACGGTGAACGCGGCGCCCTGGCCGGGCTCGCTGAACACGGTCAGCGTGCCGCCGTGCGCTTCGGCGATGCCGAGGCTGACCGACAGCCCGAGGCCGGTGCCGCCGGTGCCGCGCCGCGTGGTGAAGAACGGCTCGAAGATGCGCTCCTGCAGCTCGTTGGTCATGCCAGGTCCTTCGTCGGCGATCACGAGGCACACGTGGTCGCTTTCGCGGACCGTCTCGATGCGCACGACGCCGCCGTTCGGCATGGCCTGCCGCGCGTTCGCGACGAGATTGAGGACGACCTGCTCGAGCTGGTCGCCGTTCGCGCGCACCGCAGCGCCGCCGGCCGTGTAGCGCTCCACGAACTCGACACCCTTATGCGCGTTCGTGCGGCGGACGAGCGCGATCGTCATCTGTACGAGCGACTCGAGCTCGACGACGCGCTGCGTGTCCGGATGCTCGCGCGCGAAGTCCAGGAGCGAGCGCACGATCTCCTTGATCTCGTGCCCCGTCTCCTGGATCAGGTTCAGGCGCTCCTGCTGCTTCGAGCCGGGCTCGGCCTCGAGCAGCAGGAACTCGGTCAACCCGAGGATCGCGAGCAGCGGGTTGTTGATCTCGTGCGCGACGCCGGCCGCCAGCTCTCCGATCGCCGCAAGCTTTCCGCTCTGTACGAGCTGCTGCTCCATGCGGCGGCGCTCGGAGAGATCGGTGACGAACGCGAGCATGAGCTTCCGGTCTTCGGCGACCTCGAGCAGCTCGTGCGTCGCAATCTCGACCGGGAACGTGCGGCCGTTCCCCCACTGGTAGTTCCGCACGATCACGGTGCCGGGCTCCGCGGGCTTCTCGTCGGCATCCGTCCGCCACGGGTACGGCTGCTTCGCGCCGATCACGTCGTCCTGGGAGCGCTTGATCAGCTCGAGCGCCTCCTCCCCGTCCCGGGCGCGGCCGACCACATCCAGGCCGGCGGCCTGCAGGAAGCTGGCCACCGCCTCCAGCACGGCCGGGTGGTCGTCGGCAACCAGGGCCGTGACGGCGCTCAAGAATCCCCC
>DASZBP010000167.1:0-2398 GCA_035943915.1 Gaiellaceae bacterium
CTGTCAATGCGAAACTGCGGCCCCGGTTCGCGTAGGTTCTCGAAGAGACGCCGCCCACCGCCGAACAACACGGGTGCCAAGGCGATTTCCAGCTCGTCGACGACACCCATGGTCAGGTACTGCTGGATCACATCGGCTCCGCCCGAGATACGAATATCACGACTGCCTGCGGATTCCCGAGCCAGCTCGAGGGCACGCTCCGGCCCGTCATTGATGAAGTAAAAGGTCGTCCCACCGGGGCGCGCCCAGGGTTCCCGTTTCTCATGGGTAAGAACGTATACCGGTGTGTGAAACGGAGCCTCCTCTGGCCAGGAGCGCTCACCTTGTTCGAACATTCGCTTGCCCATGATGTTGGCCCCGATGCGCTCCGTGGTGCTGCGAATCAGGTCATTGACCGGGCCGGTCTCTCCCCCTGGTCCGAACTTGAGGTTCTCGCGGAAGTACCGTTGATTGAGGATCCAGGCCATGAGCGCCCTCCACTTGGCGCCCCAGTTCTTGTACTCAGGATTCTCCCAATGCTCCATGGTCATTCCTTCCGGCGCCATGTAGCCATCGAGGCTGAGCCCGATGTTGACGAATACCTTGCTCATGATTCTCCGCTCGCATGTTCGGATGTCGGCCTAAGGCACTAGCCAAGCTGCAACGGAATAAATATGAGCGCGCGCGGAGCGCGCACAATCAACAGCTCCTTGGGCAGCTTCAGCGTTCGTTCTACAGCAGTTCACCGAATTCGACGCGGCGTGTGCGGCGCCTCGTTCTCGGCCACGCCCCAGGGATCGATGCGTGTGACGCTGTCGAGTGACCCGCTCCACATTCCCAAGTGCCCGCCGGGGCCACCATGGAATGTTGCCTCCACAATCACGTAGCGTCGATTCGGCTGGTGTCGCGAAGGAGCACCGTCGCTCTCGAATCCCTTCGGTGGGTTGATCCAGACACCATTTCGCGCAATCGACTGCCGCTGCGAAGGCGCAGGGTTGGAGCTATGCGCCGGACCGGAGCGATGCGCGCCTTCGTCAGCGGCAACGATTCGTGAGACGCCGGCCGGGTATCCCAACCGGCCGTCCCTGCGCCGCAGCGCAACTGCGCCTATGCGGGATCACTGGACCTGAGCTCCTCGGCGAGCCCGATGAGAAGTCCTTCGGGGCCGCGGATGTAGCACAGCCGATACGCCTCTTCGTACTGAACCACTTCGCCGACGAGCTGCGCGCCATGCCTGCGGAGCCTGACGAGCGTCTCGTCGATGTCGTCTACCGTGAACATGACGCGCAGGTAGCCGAGCGCGTTCACCGGGGCGTTCCGGTGATCGGCGACGACGGGCGGGGTGAGGAATCGCGAAAGCTCGAGCCGACTGTGCCCGTCTGGGGTGACCAGCATGGCGATCTCGACGCGCTGGGACTCCAATCCGGTGACGCGCCCGGCCCACTCCCCTTCGATCATGGCTCGCCCTTCCAGTTTCAGGCCAAGCTCGGCGAAGAATGTGATGGCGGCATCGAGGGATTCTACCACGATGCCTACGTTGTCCATCCGCTTGAGAGTCATGTCGTCCCACCGCTCCTTCTTGACCGAAACCGTCCGGTATTGCGATTCACATGGCGTTTAATGCCCGAGCTCAGCTGCAAGGGATTCTAACGAGAGCGCCAGGCGCAGCCCGGTGCAAATCCGAAGCGCGCGTGCCTTGTGCAGCGCCTCGTTAGACGCCAGGCGCGGCGGACGCGGGCGACTCGGTACTCAGGCGATGCAAGCTGGCGATGAACGCGGCCGGATCTGCGACGCTCAGGAGGACGCTGTACCCCGCCCGCGTGGGCACGTACGCCACGTGGCGCGGATCGGTGACATAGAGCAACGCTCGCTCCCCATCCCGCAGCCGGAACCAACCGGCCCGGTATCCCGGAACGGCGGTGCCCCCGGTGCGCATCACCGGCTGGAGCGCCCGCTCGGTACGCAGATCGATGACGCGGGCAGCCTCGGCTTGCAGTTCACTGGCCGGGATGAACCGCCCGTAGAAGTCTCCGCGGAGACGCAGACCGTCGGGCGACACCTCGAAACGCGCCGTGCGCGACGCGGCGACCGTGTAGGCAAGCACACCGGCGGCACCGAGGGCGACGAGGAGGAGCGGTACCACGACCCAGAGCATGCGCACCTGCCCGGGGATGATGGGAAATGTCTCAGTCATCGCGCGTCCGATCGGTTGATGGGTGTTGGCGTCCAACGCTCGAGTTCACCTGCGGGCGGGCCAATATTCGCGAGCGCAGCGAGCAACCGAACATCGCCACGTCAGCTTCAACGATTCGTTACGCGGCGCTCCAGGAGCCGCGCGGCGGACCGTGTCCGCTACGTCCGGTCTCAGGCGAAGCCGAGTTGCTGCAGCATGAGTGACTGGTCCCACTGCTCCCATCGT
>DASZBP010000168.1:0-13249 GCA_035943915.1 Gaiellaceae bacterium
CACTATCTGACGCCGGAGGGCGCAGCGTTCGCGCACGCGCTGGGAGCGCAGGACGAGCAGCGCGACGTTCAGTCCGAACTCGACTTTCGTGCTGCAGCGTTGCTCGAGCCGGTCGTGCCCCACGGCTACGAGCTCCGGTCATGGATCGGAGCGGCACCCGACGAGTTCGTCGAGTCGTATGCGTTGGCGCGCAACGCGATCGACGACGCGCCCGCGCCCGACGGCCAGACGTTCCCGGCGTGGACGGTCGACTACGTCCGCGCCCAGGAGGAGGCGGTCGCGCGGCGCGGCCGCGAGTTGCGCGTGACGATCGCCCTCGCCGGCGCCGAGGTCGTCGCCTTCACGGAGATCCGGGTGTCCCCGGCTCCGGCGCGGATTGCGAACACCGAGGACACCGCGACGGTCCCGGAGCACCGCGGAAAGGGCCTCTCGCAGGCGGTGAAAACCGAGTCGCTGCGCCGTCTGCGGGCAGATCGCCCCGACGTCGAGCGCGTGCAGACGCTGAACGCCGAGAAGAACGGCGCGATGCGGGCCGTCAACACGAAGCTGGGGTTCGTGCCGGTCGTCACGCTCACCACAGCCGTTCTGCGCCCGGACTAGCTCTCAGACAGGTCGTCTACACTCGTTCGGGTCGTGGCGCGCAACCGGACCGCCCGGGTCGCGGTGCTGGGCTCCTCGGTCCAGAAGTCCGCCGGCTCCGGATACCCCTCGAACCGCTCCAGCGCCGTCAGGCGCCGGTTCGTCGTCGGCGTGCTCGTCCTCGCGTCGCTGGTGCTGATCACCGTGTCGTTCCGGTCGAGCGCGCTCGACAGCGTGCAGGGCACCGGGGCGAGCATCCTGCGCCCGTTCGAGGTCGCTGCGAACCGCGTCGCTCGGCCGTTCCGCGACGCGGCCGGCTGGACGCACGGGCTGGTCGACGCGCGCTCGCAGAACAAGAAGCTCCGGCGCGAGAACGCCGCGCTCCAGCAGCAGGTGCTGCTGGACGAGCAGGCGATTCAGGAGAACGTGCAGCTGCGCGCGCAACTCTCGTTCAAGGGCGCTCCGGCGCTCGACAAGTTCGACCGCGTGAACACGGAGGTGCTCACCAATCCGCAGAGCCCGATCGACGCGTCGGTGACGATCGCCGCCGGAAAGAACTCCGGCGTCGCGGACGGTGACGTCGTCGTGTCGCCCACCGGCGGGCTCGTCGGGATCGTCGACAAGGCGTACGCAAGCATCTCGCGCGTCACGCTGCTCACGGACGAGCAGAGCTCCGTCACCGCGACCGACCTCACAAGCCCGACCGCGGTCGGCGAGGTGCACCGCGGCGGCGGCAGCAGCAACGTGCTGGTGCTCGACCGCGTCCCGAAGTCCAAGTACGTCGGTGTCGGCGACAAGATCATCACCGCGGGCACGCTCGGCAAGGGCGCGCTGCCGTCGATGTTCCCGCGCGGCATCCTCGTCGGCACCGTCACAAGCGAGAGTGACACCGACGTCAATCCGTTCAAGACGATCCAGGTGCAGGCGGCAGTCGACTTCTCCTCGCTGCAGTCGGTGATCGTGCTCGCGCCCAGGAAGTAATGGACGGCTTCAAGGCCGCCGCACTCCTCTTCGTCGCTGCGCTCCTGCAGCTCTCCGTCTTCACGCAGTACCCGCCGTTCCGCAACGGCAGCATCGTCCTCGTCGTGCTCCTGTCGATCGCGCTGCTGCGCGGCTCGGTGCTCGGCGCGATCGCGGGCTTCGGCGTGGGCCTGATGCTCGATGTCGCGACGCTCGGCACGCTCGGCGTCACGTCGCTGCTGATGACCGTGGCCGGCTTCTGGATCGGGCGCTACGGCGAGACGACCGCGCGTGACCGCTTCCACGCGCCGTACCTCTCGGTCGCGGTGGTGACCGTGCTCTACGCGTTCGGCCAGCTCGTGCTGCAGTTCGTGCTCGGAGAGCCGGCGCCGGCCGGGATCGTCGCGCACGGGCTGATCGAGGGGCTCGTGCTGAACCTTGTCCTGACGCTGCCGGTCTACGGGCTGTCGCGCCGCCTCTTCCCGCCGTCCGACATCGGCGACCGCGTTCGCGAGGTGCGCCTCCTTGGCTAGGTCGCGCTTCATGGACCCGAGCTCGAAGATCGACGAGCCCTATCTCCTCACGCCGCAACTCGCGTTCCGCGTGGCGATCCTCGCGTTCCTCGCGCTCGGTGTCTTCGCAGTGCTCTTCTTGCGCCTCTGGGCGCTGCAGGTGCTGACCGGCGACAAGTACCTCGCGCAGGCGAACGACAACCGCGTGCGGACGCTGCACATCGACGCGCCGCGCGGCGCAATCCTCGACCGCAACGGCGACGTGCTCGTCAGCAACGTCGCCGGCACTCGCGTCGAGCTGTGGCCCGCCGATCTGCCGAAGACCTGGCCCGCGGAGCGCCGCGAGCTGCGCGCGCTCTCGGCGGTCACGGGCGTCTCGGTCCCGCAGATGCTCGCCCGGATGAAGCAGCACGGCGGCGACCCGCTGACGCCTGTCGTCGTGCAGACCGGCCTGCATCAGGACACGATCTTCTATCTCTCGGAGCACAAGGCGCAGTTCCCAGGCGTTCAGCTCGCGGAGAGCTGGCTGCGCACATACCCGCACCAGTCGCTCGCGGCTCAGGTGCTCGGCTACGTCGGCGAGATCTCGGAACAGGAGTACAAGCGCCTGAAGCGCCAGGGATACCAGCCGACGGACGCGATCGGGCAGGCCGGCGTCGAGGCGAAGTACGACCAGTACCTGCGCGGGGTCGACGGCACGGCTCAGCTCACCGTCGACTCGCTCGGCCGGCCGAAAGGAACCGCAAAGCTGGAGCTCCTGCCGAAACCCGGCAGCGCGCTTCGCCTGACGCTCGACGTCGGCTTGCAGCGCGCCGCGGAGCGCGCGCTCCGTGTCGGCATCCAGACGGCACGAGCGAGCGGCATCGAGGGGCTGCACGCGAACGGCGGCTCGATCGTGGCGCTCGACCCGCGCGACGGATCGATTCTCGCCATGGCGTCCGCCCCGACCTACCAGCCGTCGATCTTCGTCGGCCGCCCCGATCCCAAGAAGCTCGCGCCGCTGCTCGACGAGACCGTCGCGGAGCGCGACAACCACCCGGGGCTCAACCGCGCGATCGACGCCGCGTATCCGCCGGGCTCCACGTTCAAGCCGGTCACCGCGCTCGCTGCGATGCAGGAGCACATCCTCAATCCGTACGACCTGATCCCGTGCACGCCGACGTTCACCGCGTACAAGCAGGTGTTCCACAACTGGACGCCGCTGATCGACACGGGCATGGATCTGCAGACCGCGCTCGCCGAGTCGTGCGACACGTACTTCTACGAGCTCGGCCGCCGCTTCTACGTGCTCCCGCCCGACCGCGGCCATCCCCTGCAGGCGTGGGCGCGAAAGTTCGGGCTCGGCACCAAGACCGGCGTCGACCTGTCGCCGGAGGTCAGCGGGCTGATCCCCGACCCGGCCTGGCGCCGGAAGCAGTACTCCGGCCCGCAGTTCAACGAGCTCGACCGCACATGGAAGCCGGGCTACTCGATCCAGCTCGCGATCGGCCAGGGCCAGGTGCTCGTGACGCCGCTGCAGATGGCGCGCTTCTACGCGCTGATCGCGAACGGCGGCAAGCTCGTCACACCGCACGTCGGCGACGACGTCGAGCAGACCGGCGTGAACGGTGCGCCCGAGAAGGTGCTCGCGCGCTTCGCCGCGCAGCCGCCGCAGACGGTCGGGGTTGACTCCGTCGCGCTCCGCGACGTGCAGCAGGGCCTGTACGAGGGGACGCACGCGTCGACCGGCACGTCGTCGGGCGTGTTCGGCAACTTCCCGGTCTCGATCGCCGGCAAGACGGGCAGCGCCGAGAAGCTCGTGCGGCTGCCCGGCTACCCAAACCCGTTGAACCTGACGCAATCCTGGTGGTGCGGCTACGGTCCGTATGACTCGCCGACGATCGTCGTCTGCGCGGTGATCGAGAACGGCGGTCACGGCGGCACCGCTGCCGCACCGGCCGCACTGAAGGTGTTCGAGCAGTACTTCCACACGACCGCGGCAACCACCACACACGCATCCGACTGATGGCAATCGAAGCCGTAGACACGAGAAGGCTGCGCGGAGCGCGCGAGACGGACGCCTCGGGCGTCGGCCTGGTGCGGCGCCTCGACTGGGTGCTGATGCTCGCGCTGCTCGGAACGGTCGGCTACGGCCTGTGGGCGATCAACGGCATCACCCTGCACGACCCGGGCGGCTCCTCGCTTACGCACCAGGTGATCTTCGCGATCGCTGGCACGTGCGTGTTCGTCGGCGCGCTGTTCGTCGACCCCGACATCTACCGGCGCGCGCGCCGCCCGATCTACATCGGCACGACGGGCGTCATGCTGCTCGTGCTGCTCCGCGGCGCGGCGAGTCATGGCTCGAAGCGGTGGATCGGAGTCGGCTCGTTCACGCTGCAGCCGTCGGAGTTCGGGAAGGTGCTGTTCATCCTCGTGATCGCGGGGCTGCTCGCCGATCGTGCGCGGTCCGCGAACGCGGCGGCAACACCGCTGCACGCAATCGGCTACGGGCTCGTGCCGATCCTGCTGGTGTTCGTGCAGCCGGACATCGGTACCGCGCTCGTCTACACGGCGGGGCTCGCGGCAGTGCTGTTCGTGGCCGGCGTGCGCTGGTCGCACCTCGGCCTGCTCGCCGCGATTGCCGTCGGCGGCGCACTGCTGGTGCTCTGGGTGCTGCCGTCGTCCGGCGTGAACGTGCTGAAGCCGTACCAGGCGGCCCGTCTCACCGGGTTCACGCATCCGTCGAGCGACCCGCGAGGCGCGACCTACAACCTGCGCCAGTCGATCACGGCGGTCGGCGCGGGCGGCCTTCGCGGCCGCGGCATCCTCGGCGCGACGCAGACGCGGCTCAACTACCTGCCCGAGCACGCGACGGACTTCGCGTTCGCGTCGCTCGCGGAAGAGCGCGGCTTCTTCGGCGTCTCGATCCTCCTGCTGCTCTATCTGCTGATCGTGTGGCGCGCGCTGAAGATCGTCGCCGGCGCCCGTGACCTGTACTGCGCGGTCGTCGCCGGCGGCATCGCGTTCATGTTCCTGTTCCAGGTGTTCGTCAACAGCGCGATGACGATGGGCATCGCGCCGATCACCGGCATCCCGCTGCCGTTCGTGTCGGTCGGCGGGTCGTCGATGATCACGAACTTCCTCGCGCTCGGCGTGCTGCAGGCGATTCATATGCGCCGCACGGGTAGACGGCGGTAATGGCGAAGAAGCTCGGCGCTCTGGCGCTCATGGGGCTCCTGAAGGAGGCGCGTGTCGGTGCAGGCGACAAGCGGCCGCTCGCGGTCGCCGGCGCGCGCGAGCTCGTGCCGATCCTGGCGCGTCAGCTGCGCGAGGGCGGCGACCCGTCGGCGGTCGTCGAGAGTCAGGTCGAGGGAGCCGCTGCGGTCGTGTGGATCGGGAGGCCGGACGACAAGGCGCTGCGCGCCGCGACGAAGGCGGGCATCCCGGTCGTCGCGGTCAGCGAAGAGGCTGACCTGCCGTACGTGCTCGCCGAGGACGTCGTGCACGTCACGGGCGGCCAGGGGTTCCCGGTGGACGAGATCGCCGATGCACTCGCTCGGAAGCTCGGCGAGAGCGGCACCGCGCTCGCGGCGCGCCTGCCGGTGCTGCGGCGGCCTCTCTGCAACCACCTGATCGCGTCGGCGGCGAAGAAGAACGCGCTCGTGTCGGCGGCGGTGTTCATCCCGGGCGTCGACATGCCGGTGCTGACGCTCAACCAGGCGAGGCTCGTGCTCCGCATCGCACTCGCGCACGGGCAGACGATCGACAACCAGCGCCTGCCTGAGCTGCTCGGCGTGTTCGGCGCGGGGATCGGCCTGCGCGCGGTCGCGCGCGAAGCGCTCGACTTCGTTCCGATCGCCGGCTGGGCGCTGAAGGGCGCCGTCGCCTACGCGGGCACACGCGCGCTCGGCCAGGCTGCAGTGAAGTACTTCGAGGCTCGGGCATGACCCTCCGCGGCGCGTGCGCCTGCGGCGCCACCGAGTACGAGGTCGAGGATGCGTTCGTCTACGCGATGAACTGCCACTGCTCGAACTGCCGCGCGTCGACCGGCTCGGCGTACAAGCCGATGGCCGGGATCCAGCGGGAGAAGCTGAAGGTCACGCGCGAGGACGTCCCGATGTTCGTCTGGGGGAAGGAGCACGCGGGTGACTACCGCTGCGGCGTGTGCGGCTCGTTCCTCTACTCGGTCGTCCGGGAGGGCAAATGGGTGCACGTCACGCTCGGCTCGCTGCGCGACACGCCGTCGAAGCTGCCCGACCACCACATCTTCGTCGGTTCGAAAGCCGAGTGGGAAGTGATCGGCGACGACCTGCCGCAGCACGACGAGTACGCGCACTGAGAGCTGTGGACCCGCGGCGTGTGCTGCGGCTCGCGATTCTCTTCGGATCGCTTCCTGCTGGCGAGGTCGCGGCGGTTCTTGTCGGATCGCAGTGGGTGCTCGTCGCCGTCGTGCTGGGCGCGCTGGCCTGGGTGCTCGCACTACGCTTCAAAGAGAGCCGGTGACGAAGGTGCGGGCTTTGCCCGTGCCTTCGCCATGAGGCGGTCCGGCGACCGCTCCGTTCGAGCGACCTCGACCTTCGCAAGCCGTGAGCAAGAAGAAAGGGGCCCGTGGGGGAAACACGGTTTCCCCCACGCGAGGTCCGTCCGGTCCAGGACCTACCCTCCTTGAAACGGACTGGAGGTGAGGCGGATGGGCTTGACCGGGAATCAGGAAGCGTTCGAACTGCTGCTGATCGAGGAAGCCGACGCATGGTTCGAGTACCACGAGACGACGCACGGCCAGAACGGTCCCCGCTACTCCGAGATCGAGCCCTGGGCCTGGGCTCGGCTCCAGCAGCGCCTCCGGGCGATCCGTGCCCGCCGCGCGAAGCTCAAGCCGATCGTCGAAGCGGCCTAGCTGAGCGCTCAAGCATCCGCTGGTACCCTGGCGGCAGGCCTATGCCAAGGCTTTTCCATCCCATCCCAGACGCGCGCCCGCTGACAGCGAGGCTGCGCGCTCGCCACATTCAGGAGTTGCAATTTGCCTCTGCCCTGGTTCCGTCGGAAGAAGGAGCAGGCGCCGTCTGCGGCTGCCGCTTCCGCACAGACTGACCACCCCGTCGTCGAGGAGGCTCCGCAGGAGCCCGCCGGCGACAACAGCACCACGACAACCTCAAGCACCGCCCCGAAGCGCAAGCGCGGTACGCGCGGCGGTCGCAATCGCAAGAAGAAGACGACGTCGGCTGCGCCCGGCGCCGCAACCGAGCCTGCGGACACGGGCGACGAGCCCGAGGAGAAGACGTCCTCGCAGCGCAAGCAGCGCCAGTCGTCGCAGCCGCGGCGGCGCCAGGCGCCGAGACGCGCACCGCTACCGAAGGCCAAGCGCGAGCTGCTGATCTCCGTCGACGCGGGCGAGAAGCGCGTCGCCGTCCTCGAGGACGACAAGGTCGCCGAGGTCTACCTCGAGCGGCCAGAGCGGCGCTCGATCGCCGGCAACGTCTACCTCGGCGTCGTCGACAACGTCCTGCCCGGCATGGAGGCGGCGTTCGTCGAGATCGGCCTCGAGAAGAACGGCTTCCTGTACGTCGACGAGATCGTCGGCCCCGAGCTCGAGGGCCGCAAGGGCGCGCGGAAGATCCAGGACCTGATCCAGCGCGGCCAGACCGTTCTCGTCCAGGCCGTCAAGGACCCGATGAAGACGAAGGGCGCGCGGCTCACCACCGAGATCTCGCTGCCCGGCCGCTTCGTCGTCTACGTCCCGCACGGCGAGGGCCTCGGCGTCTCGCGCCGGCTGGAGGACGACGAGCGCAACCGCCTCAAGGCGATCCTCAAGGAGTGTGCACCGAAGGAGGGCGGCGTCATCGTCCGCACCGCGGCCGAAGGCGCGTCCGCCGAGGACATCGCCCGCGACCTCGACTTCCTGCAGCGCTTGTGGAAGTCGATCGAGGCCCGCGCGAAGTCCGCGAAGGCGCCGTCGCTGATCTACCAGGAGGCCGAGCTGCCGCTCCGCGTCGTGCGCGACCTCTTCACGGGCGACTTCGAGAAGCTCTACGTCGACCACGAGCGCACCTACAAGCGCATCGCCGGCTACCTCAAGAAGACGTCGCCGCACATGGGCGAGAGGGTCGTGCGGTACAAGGAGCGCGAGCCGCTGATGGACGCGTTCGGCGTCGAGCAGGAGATCAGGTCCACGCTCAACCGCCGCGTCGACCTTCCCTCCGGCGGCTACCTCGTCTTCGACTACGCAGAGGCGTTCACCGTCATCGACGTGAACACCGGCCGCTTCGTCGGCTCGCGCTCGAAGAAGTCGGGCGGCCGGCTCGAGGACACGATCACGAAGAACAACCTCGAAGCCGTGAAGGAGGTCGTGCGCCAGCTTCGGCTGCGCGACATCGGCGGGATCATCGTCATCGACTTCATCGACATGGCGAGCCCGAAGAACCGCGCGACGGTCGAGAAGGCGCTCGGCGAGGAGCTGGAGCGCGACCGGACGAAGACCTACGTCGTCGAGATCTCACCGCTCGGCCTCGTCGAGATGACGCGGCAGAACGTCACGGACGGGCCGCGCGAGATCATGACCAAGAAGTGCTCGACCTGCGGCGGCGACGGGATCGTCATGTCCGAGTTCACGGTCGCCGTCGACATCGAGCGAAAGCTGCGTCAGCTCGTCACGCCGGGCTCGCGGTCGAAGGCGTTCCGCGTCGAGGTCTCCGCACGGGTCGCCTGGCTGCTCGCTGGCCCCGGCGGCGCCCGGCTGCGCGAGCTCGAGGACACGACGAAGCGCCGCTTCTTCCTGGTCGGCAAGGAGGATCAGCATCTCGATCACTTCCTCGTCCTCGATCAGGGCACGCTCGAGAAGGTTGCGCCAAGCGTCCCGGTCGAGCCCGGGCAGGAGGTCGACGTGAAGCTCGGCGAGGTCGGCCTGCACGACCCGCACGCGGGCGTGGGCAAGGTCGAGGGCTGGGACGTCGCCGTCGGCGGCGCCGCCAAGCTCGTCGGCAAGAAGGTGCGCGCGCAGATAACCGCGGTCGGCGACGGCGTCGCCTGGGCAGAGCTCGTCTCACCCGTCGAGGACGGCGAAGGCCCGCTGACGGCCGAGGCCGAGGCCGAGCGCCCGACCCGCGCCCCGCGCAAGACCGCGGCCTCGAAGGCCGAGGTCGAAGACGCCGAAGACGCCGAAGATGCCGAGGAGATCGAGGAGCCCGAGGCGACGGACGAGACCGGCGAAGCAGCGCCGCCGAAGAAGAAGACGCGCCGCGGCTCGCGCGGCGGCCGGAACCGCAAGAAGAAGACGGCCACGGCCGCGTCCAGTAACGGCGCCGAGCCCGAGGTGGTGTCTGACACCGAGCCGGTGTTGGACACGACTCCCGAGCCCGAGCCCGAGCCTGAGCCCGAGCCCGAGTTGGCCGAAGGCCCGGTGATCCACGTCCCGGAGCGGATGGACGAGAGCGGCGCCGACGGCCCGGCCGCCTCGCCCGTGAAGAAGAAGACGCGCCGCGGCTCCCGTGGCGGCAAGAACCGCAAGAAGAAGAGCGCGAACGCGACCGGCACGACGGCGACGGCCACCGCGGAGGTAGAGGCACCCGAGGCGGAAGCCGAAGCACCGGAGGTCGAAGTCTCCGAGGTGGAAGCCCCGGAGCCGCAGCCGGAGCCCGCTCCCGAACCGGAGCCCGAGCCCGCTCCCGAGCCCCCGTCGACGAACGGGGCGGGCGACGAATGGGAGTACACCCCGATGTCGGAGTGGGAGTAGCTACACTTCGACCGCTTCGCGGGCCCACGGCCTGCGGGCTTTCACTTATGGACTACGCAATCATCCGTCTGGGCGGCAAGCAGTACCGCGTTCGTGAGGGCGAGACCCTCGTCGTGGACCGGGTCAAGGCCGACGAAGGCAAGACGTTCACACCGGACGTCCTGCTTGGCGACGCCAAGGTGACTGCGAAGGTCGTCGCGCACGAGCGCGGGCCGAAGATCCGGATCGGCAAGTACAAGAAGCGCACCGGCTACAAGCGGCACACCGGCTTCCGGGCCGCGACGACCCGCATCGAGATCTCGCTCGGAGGGTCTGCGCCGAAGAAGGCCGCGGCCGCGCCGAAGAAGGCTGCCGAGCCCAAGACCGAGGCGGCGCCCGCCGCGGAGGAGCACGTCAAGGGCATGCCGAGCGGCTACGAGGAGATGACGGTGACCGCGATCACGCAGGGCGCGAAGGAATGGAACCGCCCGATGCTCGAGGCTGCGTTGGAGTACGAGCAGGCGAACGCCGCGCGCAAGGGCGCGATCTCCGCGCTCGAGTCGGCGTTGAAAGCGAAGGAGGAGAGCTAGATGGCACATAAGAAGGGCCTCGGCTCCTCGAAGAACGGTCGCGATTCGAACCCCAAGTATCTCGGGGTGAAGATGTTCGACGGCCAGGTGGTGCAGCCCGGGAACATCATCGTCCGCCAGCGCGGCACGAAGTTCCGCCCGGGCCCCGGCACCGAGATCGGCCGTGACGACACGATCTTCGCGGTCCGCCCGGGCACGGTCAGCTTCCGCACCAGTGGCGAGAAGCGCACCGTGTCTGTCGTCGACCAGGCGTAGGCCGTGTTCTCCGATAAGGCCCGGATTCACGTCCAGGCCGGCAAGGGCGGCGACGGCGGCCTGAGCTTCCGGCGCGAGAAGTTCGTGCCCAGAGGCGGCCCCGACGGAGGAGATGGCGGCAACGGCGGAGACGTCGTGCTGCTCGCCGATGCGTCGCTCCGCGACCTGTCTGCGCTGCAGCGCCGCCGCCTGATCAGGGCGACGCGCGGCGAGAACGGACGCGGCGCGAACAAGCAGGGCGCGAGCGGCGACCACCTTGAGCTCCATGTCCCCGTCGGGACGCAGGTGCTAAGCGACGACGGCGCGCTGATTGCAGACCTGGCGCACGTGGGCGCGCGCGTCGTGCTCGCGCGCGGCGGGCGTGGCGGTCGCGGCAACGCGCGGTTCGTCTCGTCGACACGGCAGGTGCCGCGCTTCGCGGAGGTCGGTCCGCCGGGCGACGAGCTCGACGTCGAGCTGCACCTGAAGCTGCTCGCGGACGCGGCGCTCGTAGGGCTGCCGAACGCCGGCAAGTCGTCGCTCATCTCGCGTATATCGAACGCCAAGCCGAAGGTCGCCAGCTACCCGTTCACGACGCTGCAGCCCGTGCTCGGAACGGTCGAGGCGCCGGACGGGCGGCAGATGGTGGTCGCGGACGTCCCGGGGCTGATCGAGGGCGCGAGCGAGGGCATCGGCCTCGGCCACGAGTTCCTCGCGCATCTCGAGCGTGCGCGCACGCTCGTGCACGTCATCGACGCGTCGAATCCGCCGGATCCCCAGTGGCGCGCGATCGACGCCGAGCTCGCGGCGTACGGCGCCGGGCTCGAGTCGCGGCCGCAGATCGTCGTGCTGAACAAGATCGACCTCGAGCCGGATCCCGAGTTCACCATCGAGGACACGCGCATCATCGACGTGTTCCGCGTGTCGTGCGCGACCGGTGCCGGGATCGAGGACTTCAAGCGGCGGCTGTTCACGCTCGTGCCGGAGCCTGAGGTGATCGAGCAGGAAGGCGAGGACGAGCTCGCTGATTACCTCGTCTACCGGCCGGAGGCGAAGGCGCGCGGCTGGCGCCTCTTCCGGACCGAGCGCGGCTTCCGGATCACCGGCACGCCGCCCTCGGAGGAGGAGCTGGAGCGCGCGCTCAAGGCGGCCGGCGCGCGCAAGGGCGCGACGGTCGAGGTCGACGGCGAAGAGCTGGAGATGGCGTGATCGGCCTGTTCGGCGGCGCGTTCGACCCGCCGCATCGCGGTCACGTCGAGGTCGCGCGCCGCGCGAAGGAGGAGCTCGGCCTGGAGAGGCTGCTCGTGCTCGTCGCGGCTCGGCCCGGGCACAAGGACGTCGTCACGCCGGCCGACGTGCGGCTGCGGCTGGCGCAGGCGGCGTTCCCCGACGACGACGTGATCCTCGACGACCACGCGCGCACGATCGAGACGCTCGAAGCGCATCCCGAATGGACCGACCCGGTGTTCCTGATCGGTGCGGACGAGTTCTGCGACTTCCTCACGTGGAGGCGGCCGAACGAGGTGCTGGAGCGCACACGGCTCGCGGTCGTCACGCGCCCCGGGTTCCCGCGTGAGCGGCTGGAGCGCGTGCTCGAGCAGCTCGACCGCCCGGAGCGGGTGCTGTTCTTCGAGATCGAGCCGCAGGCGGTGGCCTCCCGCGACCTGCGCGGCCGGCTCGAGGCCGGGGAGGACGTGGCCGGCGACGTTCCGTCCGCAGTGGCGGCCATCATCGAGCGCGAGATGCTTTATGGCCGCAGCACCGGGGTACACTGAGTCGCAGTTGAGCCCGATCGAACAGGCACGCCGCATCGCGGCGCTCGTCCAGGACAAGCTCGCGCGCGACGTCGTCATTCTCGACATGCGCCCGGTGTGCTCCTACACCGACTACTTCGTCGTGTGCACCGGCAACAACGAGCGCCAGGCCAAGAGCATCTGGGATGAGGTGCACACGCGGCTGAAGAAGGACAACGACCTGCTCCCGCGCGCGGTCGAGGGCACGACGGAAGCCACGTGGATCATCGCCGACTACCTCGACGTCGTGCTGCACGTCTTCACGCCGGACGCGCGCGCGTACTACAAGCTCGAGGAGCTGTGGGACGACGTCCCGCAGGAGACGGTCGAAGCAGCCACGGCCTAAAGAGCGAACAGACAGACGTTCGTCCCGGGGCTAGCGTTGTTGGCAGTGCTGACGACGAATCAGAAGGGCTCGATCGCCGAGACCGCCGTCGCCAAGGCGGCACTCGAGATCGGCTACGACGTGTACCGGCCGATGTTCGAGGGCGGTCGGTACGACATGATCTTCGACACGGGGGACCGGCTGCTCCGCGTTCAGTGCAAGTGGGCGCCGCTGAACGGGGATGTCATCGTGATCCGCTCGTACTCGTCTCGCCGCAACGCCGACGGCCTGCTCCGTCGGCCGTACGTTCGTGGGGAGTTCGACGCGATCGCCGCGTACTGCTCGACGTTGGATCGGTGTTACTTGATCCCGTACGAGGCCGTTGACGGAAACGTCCAAGTGCATCTCCGCGTTCGGCCCGCGCGCAACAAGCAGCAGCTCGGCGTGCGCCTGGCTAGCCAGTACGAGTTCGGCGCTAGACTTCCCCTCGGTCCGGGCCCATAGCTCAGCTGGGAGAGCGCCGCCATGGCATGGCGGAGGTCGTCGGTTCGAGCCCGACTAGCTCCACT